>DUQY01000133.1 GCA_012837565.1 Bacteroidales bacterium
CTTTACTTCCAAAATCTTTTGCCTTAATTACATTTTGTGTAGAAACATCATCAAAATTTAATTCAAGTGCTTTTTCTATATAATTTTCATCAAAATTTTTCACTATTATTCCATTTTCTCCATTTATAAAGAAATCTTTTATTGATGGCAAATCTGAAATAATAGGAATTGAACCTGCAGCCATTGCTTCTAATAATGAAATTGGAATGCTATCACTTTTTGGTATTGAAATCCATATTTTAGATATTGAGTAATAATAATAATTCTCTTCTTTATTTAGCCAACCAACAAAGCTAACCTTTTTTTCAATTCCAAGTTCTTTTGTTTTTGTTCTTAATGCTTCTTCATTTCCTGTAGCAGCTATAACTAGTTTCCAATCCTTTCTCTCTTCTTTTTCTATAAACCTTGCAAATGCTTCTATTATTAAAGGAATACGATATAAACTACTATGTAAACGATTAGAATAAACTATATTTTGTTTTTCACTACTAATAATATTATCATCTATACCAAAATTTGAAACTACAACACCTAAATCTTTATTTGCTAATTTATTCATTCCTTGAGCAACATGATTTGAGCCAGTATTAAAATAATTCCCTTTTTTAAGAATAAATTTTGCCATTGACTTATATAAATAACCTTTATAAGGAATAATTAATACATCACTTCCAAAACCAACAACCATTGACGGTATGTTTTTATTATTTGCTAAATGAGTACAGAAAGCACCTGTATCTATCTGCATAGTTATAATAAAATCTGGCTTAATTTCTTTTATTATCTTCTTAACCTTGACAGTAGAATAGATAATATTTAATGGGTTGGAAAAAGAAAAATTAATAACTTCGTGATCTATATCTCTAAACTTATCATTTTCAGAATCAGTAATAAGAAATATATTATCAAAATATCCTTTGATTAATTCAATAAGGCTATAAGCATGAATTACTCCTCCTCCAACTATTAATAATTTTCTATTTCTTTTCATCTAGTTTTTCAAACCTACTATTATTACTTTTAAATGTACTTACCAGCCTTTTTATACAAGAAACTATCTTGTCTTCACCTTGATTATGGCACTGCTTTTCTAAATCACTAAAAGATTCTTGAACAAAATCAAAATCAAATACCTCATTATTAGCTATAAATATTTTATTATGATATGTTGGCAATGAATGTTCTTTCTTATTAAGAAGTTCTTCATAAAGTTTTTCCCCTGGTCTAAGTCCTGTGAACTCAATCATAATATCATTATCGGGTTCAAAGCCAGAAAGCTTAATCATCCTCTTTGCTAAATCAACAATTTTCACAGGATTTCCCATATCAAAAAGGAATATCTCTCCACCTTTTCCCATAACTCCTGCCTCCAAAACCAAACGACAAGCCTCAGGAATAGTCATAAAATAACGGATAATATCAGGATGTGTCACCGTTACAGGACCTCCTCTCTTGATTTGCTCCTTAAATCTTGGGATAACAGAACCATTTGAACCTAAAACATTTCCAAAACGAGTAGTAATAAACTGTGTATTTGATGTCTTATTTAAAGATTGAATATAAATCTCAGCAAAACGTTTAGTAGCTCCCATAACATTTGTAGGATTAACTGCCTTATCTGTTGAAATCATAACAAATTTATTAACTCCATACTTGCAGGATAGGTCTGCAATTATCTTAGTTCCAAATATATTAACCTTGACAGCTTCATAAGGATGTGCCTCCATCATGGGTACATGCTTATATGCTGCGGCATGAAAAACAATATCTGGATTTATGTTTTTAAAAATATCTTCCATCCTTTCCTTATCATGAACTGAAGAAATCACTATCTTAAAATTCGTTTCTGGGAACTTATCCCTTATTTCATTTTCAATATCATATAAAGGAGTTTCGGCTTGGTCTAAAACCACAATTAGTTTTGGATTAAACTTAGCCAATTGCCTAACGATTTCGCTTCCAATTGAACCAGCAGCTCCTGTAACAAGAATGGTTTTGTTTTCTATCTCATGACTAATAATCTCAACATTTAGCTTAATCTCCTCACGATTTAAGAGCTGTTCTATCTGAATTTCCTTAATTTGTTCAACATTTAACTGCCCATCTGTCCAGGTTTTTATATGCGGAACAGTCAAAACCTTTATCTTATTTTGAAAACAAAGATCAAATATCTCATTCTTCCGTTCAGTACTTATCCTATTAGTTGCAATAAGTAGCTGATCTATATCCTTATACTTAAAAACATACTCATGGTCTTTCTTACCCCATATCCTTATTCCCATAATTGACTTACCAGCCAAGGAACTATCATCATCCAAGAAGGCCTTGATATAATATTTCTTCGATGTGCTGATAATGGTATTGGCAGTGGCTGTCCCAGTCTTTCCTGCCCCAAAGATAGCTATTGAAGTAGTCATATTGATATGTATTCCAGATTTATATGCTTTTTCAAATAACCAACGAACAAACATTCTAAATAGGAATAAACCAATATAGGAAACAAAGAAGTAGATTAGGATAAGTTGCTTTGGAATAAAGTCCTTACCCAAAGGGTCTATATAATATTTGTATATAAGATTTAAAGTAAGCATTGAAAGACCTGCAAAAACTACTGCAAAAAATATCCTCATTGCATCGCTAAAAGTAGAATATCTAATAACACCCTTAGCAACTTTAAAAAGTATAAGGAAGAGAGTTGTAAGAGAAATGGATAAGACTAAGAAACGAATTGAGTAATTATCTAATGGGAAATTAAAGTATTTTTCTTGACCACTAAGGATAATTCCTGAAACAAAGGCAGAAACTACACATATAATAAAATCTATTAGGATAATAACCCAAGAAGGCAGGTACTTGTCCTTCATTAGATTATTAATAATGCTAAGCATTCTTTGATATAGTTTATTCATTAGCCTTCAATTTCATAATTCTATGGCAAAGATAGAACTTTTTCTTTTCCAATCTCTATTCATTTAGGTCCAATCTCTGTTTTATATCATTATTATTCGTATATTTGCAATATAGAATTCGTATTATTAGGCTTCTATAGATTTTATACCTTAGTTTCTCAATAAACTTCTCCTAAATAAAATGATGTGCATCATTCACCCCGAAAGATGTACATCATTTGAGTTGAAAGATGTACATCATTTGCACTTTGAAACGAAGATTCACTAAATTTATATCAAGAATCACCAGAATTATCCTTAGTATTATAAAATTAAAACCCCATCAAAAATAATTTCTATTTTTACCTGCTTTTAATAGTTTCATGCCTTATCTTAGCCTAAAATGATAAGCCATTTTCTAATGAAAAGATATGTTTATAAATTATTATTAGCGTTTATGTTTGCCCTATTGTGCATTACAACACAAGCACAAGCATATTCATATATCCCATTGGTTAAACCAGGCGTTCAGATTTGGTCAGAAACTTCCAATCCCTCCCTTGGTTTGGAGCTTCAGTATATATATTGCTTTTGCTTGAGTTTGACTATAAGATATCATAAAATATATTGCAAAAGTTATAATAATCGGATATGACTACTAACAAAAAACACGGTAAAAAGACTTGGTATAAATTGTGAAAGATCAGGTCTTTATGAAACGCTGTTTTAATTTCTTGAATCGCCGTTTCATTTTTTTAAAACGGCGTTTCAGTAAATTGTTCTGGCGTTTTAAATCAGGAATTAGATTCTTTACTTTTCTGCCATACCACAACATCCTCTTCGGATAACCTCAACTTCATAGTTTTCAGGTAAAGACATGACTTTTTCCATAGCACTTGTACCAATTAATGCCTTTAGCTCCTCAAAACTACATAGAATGATATTCACAATATTTAGACCAAACAGCGGTTTGACTAATTTTTTATAAGCTTAAAACTACCAATTCCTTCTTTAGTTTGAAGTTTTAGAATATAAATTCCTTTTTCAAGATTTGAAATATCAAGGGAGAAATTATTTTGGTTTGGAGCTTTAGATATAGCCCTTCTTCCTAAAGCATCATAGACTTCAAGCATTTGAACCACTTC
>DUQY01000134.1 GCA_012837565.1 Bacteroidales bacterium
CCTTCGTTTTCACGGAGAAAAGATACATGGAGTTAATGACTTTGAGGGCTTACAAGAGATTGCAACAAAATATCATAAGGGAATAAGTTATGAGAGTCTAAGTTATGAGCAGGCATTAGATAGCTACCGTTCTCAAATGACACTCGAATACATAACAGGTTACCTTATTGAATATTCACTTTCTATTGATAATATATTTGTAATGATTCTTGTTTTTGCTTCATTTGGCATAAAACAAAAATACTATAAGAGGGTTTTGATGTGGGGAGTATTGGGTGCCTTGGTTATGAGGTTTCTTTTTATATTCCTAAGCTCTGCTCTTATTCAAAAATATGAGTGGATTCTTTACGTCTTTGGAGCATTCTTAGTCTATACTGGTGTGAAGATGTTCTTCACAAGGAACGAAGCTGACCATGTTAAAACAACAGATAACCCATTGGTTAAGGCTATTTCTAAGTTTATTCCAATCTCCCATGACGTTAATGACCATACATTCTTTAAGAGAAAAGACGGAAAACTCCATATGACTATCCTTTTTGTCTGTCTAATAGTAATAGAACTTACCGATTTAGTCTTTGCAGTGGATTCAATTCCTGCAATATTCTCAGTAACAAAGGACCCATTTGTAGTTTTCTTCTCAAATATCTTTGCAATACTTGGACTACGTTCACTCTTCTTCCTAATAAGTAATGTAATGAATATGTTCCGCTACTTAAAGATAGGACTTGCAGTTCTTCTAACATTTATTGGAGTCAAGATGCTAACAATACATTGGTTGGAGCTAATTGGCTTTGAAACCTATCACTCACTCATCATTATCCTAGGAATATTAGCAACAAGCATTCTTGCATCTGTTCTAATTCCTGAGAAAGACGTAGAGCATAATGCAGAAAAATAAATCAATCTTAAATCATTAGGAAGCTTTTTCTTATATTATTCTTCATAATCTTAGAATATTATTTATCTTTGCTCAATTAAAATCAATTGAATATGGATAATTTATATCAAAAGTATTGTCATAATTGCGGTTCAGTTATAGATAAACAAGCAGAAATCTGTCCTAAATGTGGTGTTAGACAATCTAATCCTCCCAAGTCCTCAACAAATATTAATGTTAACCTTAATCAGCGCTGGTTAATTACCATTGTATTATGTGGATTCTTAGGAGTATTTGGTGCCCATCGCTTCTATACTAATCACATTCTTTCAGGCATCTTGCAATTAATAACCTTTGGTGGCTTAGGTATTTGGTGGATTGTTGACTTTATCTTTATTCTTATTGGTGAATTTAAAGACAAAGAAGGTAACTACATCAAAATGTAAAGATGAAAAAGAGTATAATTTTCTTTTCTATTATCCTTATTTGCTTAGTAAACATATCTTTTGCTCAAGTCTCTGAATTCACAATACAGGAAAAGACTATTGGCAAAACTTATCTTAATAATAAAGATATTAAGGTTAAGGATTATTGTTTTCTTTCTAATGTTGAGCATTTTGATATAGATTCAATCAATAACTACGCCCTAATTCAGCTCCGTAATACCACAAAAGACGGAAAAACTCTTAAATCTGATGGCTCTTTCCTATTATTTGACCTAAATAAAGACTCAATCCTTTGGGAAAAAGAAATGGATTACTCAGCTGAAAGCCTATATTTATATGATAGTTTCTTAGTTCACACAAAAGAAAAGACTATAAATATATTGGATAAGAGAAGTGGTGAGACTCTTTACGGCTTAGATAATACACTATATTATATAAGTCCAGATAAAAACATAGCCTTAGCATATAAAACAAGCCTCCCTTTGAGTTCAAATATAGTAGAAGCAATTGATATTAAGACTGGAACAACCCTATGGCAGAGGGAAATAGGAAGAGAAAACGGCTGGGATAATATCAAAAAGCTAAATGATTCTATCTTAGTCATTTATTCTGATGCCATTTATACAGTAAACTTAAGGGATGGAAAAGGAATGGATTTCACTTCAAAAACCGTAGAAAAGAAATACACAAAGGCTATACTAATGGGGACTCTTAGTCTTACGCTTGCAATATTGACAGGTTCTTATGATATAGATATTGATGAACCTGAAAGAATTAACTACCTGCAATCGGATATACTTCTTGATAGTGCTTATTTCTTTTATGCCTCAAAGGAGAATCTTTATAAATTACATAAGGATGGCACAATTATTTGGACAAAGAAATTTAAGAAAAAGAAAATTAGCCGCTCAACTCTTTTCAAAAAGGATAGCGTTTTGTATATGATAAATAACGGATATGCCCTAAAAGAAGGAGAAACTTTAGATTATGGCACTCCTTTCTTGGCTGCATTTAATTCAAATACAGGTGATGAGATATTCTTTAATATCTTTAATGAGAAAAAAAGGAATAAAGAAAGTGTAACAGATTATAAGGTTGAAGGAAAGGAAATCATTATACTTTTCAAGCAATCAATTTCAAGATACTCCTTAGATAATGGAGATTTACTAATAGAAAGGAATTTCAAGAATAAGGAATATGGAGAGATAGTCTCTTTTATTAAAGACGATATATACACAAAAGAAGGAGGAAATTACTCAAAAATAATCGACCTATACCCAAGAAATTACAATATTTACACATCTTATGGTCTTAGCCTAAGCTTAACGAAAGACTTTTCCACACAAGAAATAATCCCATATCAAGATATCTACTTCCAAGGCAATAAAACAAAGGATAAAGATATATTAATAAGCGACTCCATCCTTTCAATAATCAATAAAATTGGTCAACCTATTCTCGAAATTCCTTATTTCAATGATGCAATAATAGTAAAACAGAAGTTATTTTTCAGAAAAGAAAAGAATTTTTCATTTATTGATTTAATTAAAAGCTGAATTTAAGTTATCATTACTCCCTCTTTCCCATCAGTAGTATGGTCTTACAAAGTAAAAATATTTAAGTTACGTGCAATTGTTTCATGCGCTAAAGACTCGGCTTCTTTTCCTTATAACATTCTAATATTTACTATACCTGTTTTCTTTCGTTTATCCTAAGCAATCCTCCTTTATGGTTTTCGCCTATTATTAAATCTCCAAATCGTTCTCTGCTTTCAACCTCTATTGGACGTTCTGATATATCTACTCTGTCTTTGCCTTCCTGTCTGCTAAATCAAAACTATATTTTCCACTACTTTAAACTATATTTCGGGTCAATGTAAATTCCATTATTTATGCACATTTTGTTTGTATCAGAAATTAAAGAAATAGCAGCCTAAGTTGAACTTATTATTGTTAGATAATCAATAAATAGAATGTCAAACTTAAAGAGAGGGAGCAATTGTTTCCTCTTTTTTTCAATCAATTTAGTTTTTTCCTTGCTTTGACTATGCGGACTAGAAAATCTGTCGC
>DUQY01000135.1 GCA_012837565.1 Bacteroidales bacterium
ATTTATGTTGACGAAGCCCATAGCTTAGGAGTGTTTGGAAAAGAAGGAAGGGGTATTTGTAACCATTTTGGATTAACTGAAGATATTGACTTAATTATGGGAACTTTCAGTAAGAGTTTGGCTGCTATTGGAGGCTTTATTGCAACTGATGAAGAAACAATTAACTATTTAAAACATAATTCTAGAACATATATATTCTCTGCTTCAATTGCACCTTCAGCAACTGCAAGTGTAATAGCTGCACTAGATGTTATGATTGAAGAGCCTGAAAGAATAGACAATCTATGGGATGTAACAAACTATTCTCTTAATGCTTTTAGAAATCTAGGCTTTGAGATAGGAAAAACACAGTCTCCTATAATACCTCTTTATATTAGAGATACCAATAAAACATTTATGATTACCAAGGAGCTCTATGATGATGGAATATTTGTTAACCCTGTTATTCCACCTGCATGTAGTGCAGACTCAACTCTAATACGTTTTTCTTTAATGGCAACTCATACCCACGCACAGGTTGATATTGCAATAGATAAACTAACAAAAGTATTTAAGAAGTATGAAGTTATCAAATAACATAATAACATATTTATAAATGGATAATTTAATTAGAATAGAAGAGGTCAAGGATAAAAAAGGATTTAATCAGTTTTTGAAATTTCCTTATAAACTTTTTAAGGACGACAAGATGTGGGTTCCTTCCTTAATTATGGATGAAAAAACTACATTCAACAAAAAGAAAAATCCAGCATTAGAGTTTTGTGACCATAAGATATTCTTAGCGTATAGGGGAGAAGAAGTGGTTGGAAGAATAGTAGGAATACTAAATAACAAGGCTAATGAGATATGGAATCAAAAGAGGATGCGATTTGGATGGTTCGATTATATTGACGACATAGAAGTAACCGAAGCTCTTCTTAAAGCTGTTGAAACTTGGTCTAAGGAAATGGGTATGGATGAAGTCGTAGGACCAATGGGATTTACAGATATGGACAAGGAAGGCATGATGGTTGAAGGATTTGATGTAAATTGTCCAATAGCATGTTATTATAACCCTTCATATTACCCACCATTAATTGAAAAACTAGGTTACGTTAAGGAAGTTGATTGGGTTCAATATGAAATTCCAGCTAATCAACCAGTACCAGAAAAGATAAGCAAGATAAATAACCTTATTAAGGCCAAATACAATTTAAAGATTGTTGAGGGTTTATCGAAAAAGGAAATAGTTAACCAGTATGGCAAGAAAATATTCCATGTAGTAAATAAATCATTTTCTGGGCTTTTTGGTTATGTTCCTCTTAACGATAGACAAATTGATTTCTATATACGTCAGTATTTTAGTTTTATTGAACCAAGACTAGTTTGTTTTATTGTTGATGATAAAGATGATGTTGTAGCTTTTGGAGTCTCTATGCCTTCCCTTTCTAATGCTCTAAGGAAGAGTAAAGGAAAGTTATTCCCTTTTGGATGGTACCACCTTCTAAAAGCCTTAAAGGATTATAGCTATATAGATTTATATATTAATGGAGTTGATCCAGATTGGCAAAACAAAGGAGTTCATTCCTTATATTATGTAGAAATGAACAAACGTTATATTGAGTTAGGAGCAAAGATGGCAATTGCAAATCCACAGCTTGAGTCAAACCAAGCGTCTCAAATTTGGGAGAAATACGAAAGTAGAATTGCAATAAGAAGAAGAGCCTATATCAAACAAATTTAAATAAAGCAATGAAAAAGATTTTAGTTACAGGGGCAAGTGGATTTATTGGAAGTAGTTTAGTTGATAGACTTCTTCAAGAGGGTTATGAGGTGACTGCTGGAATTAGAAAATCAAGTAGCAGAGAATACCTACAAGATAGTAGGATAAAGTTTTTAGACCTTCCTTACAACAAACCCGAAGAACTATCTGAGATCCTAAAAGAAGAGAATTTCTCAACCATATTTCATCTGGCAGGTATAACAAAAGCCAAAAAGCAATCAGACTTTGAAAGAATTAACTTTGGATACACAAAGTCACTTATAGATTCAATAAAAGGATTAGAAGTAAAGCTAATCTTCTTTAGTAGCTTTGCAGCATGCGGAGAAGGAGAGGAAGTTAATTTCACTCCAAGAAAGGTTACAGACGAGAATACTCCCAACACAGGATATGGTAAAGCTAAACTTATGGCAGAGGAATATCTGAGGGCTAATTTTGAAAATTATATTATTCTTAGACCAACTGGAGTATATGGTGCACGTGAAACAGATTACTTTGTTTACTTCAAAACCCTTAATAATCACCTAGAGCCATACCTTGGCTACGTGCCACAACGCTTGACTTTTGTTCATATTGATGATTTAGTTGAAGTATGTCTTCTTGCAATGAATTCTAAGCTTAAAGGAAGAACATATTTTGTCAGTGACGGAAATGTCTACTTAGATACTGAATTTGCCGAAATAACAAAAGAAGTTTTAGGTAAAAGAACTATAAAGCTAAAGTTTCCGTTATTTATTGTAGCAGGTTTAAGTGGATTTATGGAAACCTTAGGAAAACTAACAAATAGGACATTTACCCTAAATAAAGATAAATACAATATACTAAAAGCAAGGAATTGGAATTGCGATATCGACAACCTAAAAGAAGATCTAGGCTTTGAGCCCCAAACAGACCTAAGAAAAGGAGTTGAGAAGACAATTAAGTGGTATAAGGAAGAGAAGAAGTTAAAATAGAGAAAAGATTGAATGAAGGAGTGTAAGAGTGAAGACTAATGAAATAATAATATCGAAACTAGATAAATTCATAAGAAAATATTATAAAAACAAGCTAATTAAAGGGGTGTTATATTCAATATTCCTACTTTTTAGCTTTTTTCTTATACTTAACACACTTGAATACTTCAATTACCATTCCATAATAACAAGGTCAATACTTTTCTATTCCTATCTCTTAATAGCAATAATAACAGTCTATTTATTTATAGCAATACCTCTTTTTAAGGTATTTAGAATAACTAAAACAATATCGTATAAGGAAGCTGCAGATATAATAGGCAAGCATTTCCCTGAGGTTTCCGATAAGCTCCTAAACCTTCTCCAGCTTCAAGAGCTTTCATCAGAGAACGATTCCCAGCTTTTAGAAGCCAGCATTGGTCAGAAAACAAAAGAACTAAGTCCTGTTCCCTTCCTAGGAGCAGTAGATATATCTAAGAACAGGAAATATATTAAATGGGTTTCAATACCATTAGCTATAATAATACTTTCTTTAATTTTCTTTCCAAGCTTCATTAAGGAGCCAACCCTTAGATACATTAACCACGAAAAATACTTTGAAGCACCAGCTCCTTTTTCATATAAATTAATGAATAAGAGTTTAGAAACCCTGCAGAACGAAGATATTACAATACAGGTTAAGATAGAGGGGGAAATGCTTGTTGAAATGGTTAATATCATTGTCAATAAACAACCCTTTCAGATGAGGAAAGAGAAAAAAGAAATATTCTCTTATACTATCAAACAAATACAAAGCACAAGTTCTTTTCATTTTGAGGCTACAAACGTAGTAAGTAAAGAATATAAGATTGAAGTTCTACCAAAACCTATCCTCCTAGACTTGCAAGCAGTAATTACTTTTCCTGCCTACACAAAACTAAAAGAAGAGGCCTATACAAATATCAGCAATTTCTCTATTCCAAAGGGGAGTGTAGTTCAGTGGAAGGCTGTAACAAGAGATACCAAGAAATTTATATTTAATTATAATGGCAAACAAGATATCTTTACTCCAAGCAAGGAAGGAAGATTATCTTTCTCCAAAACAATATTAAGCGACTTAAGCTATCAAATCCTTACCAAGAACAATTATACCACGTATACAGATTCTCTTCAATTTTCAATATCTATTATCCCAGATCTAAGCCCTCAAATAGCAGTGATAGAGCAAAGGGATAGTCTAATTGGAGAAAGAGTATATTTTAGAGGACAAATCAAAGATGATTATGGCTTCTCAAAATTAGAATTCCATGTAGAAACATATAAAAAAGGAGAAGACTCAAAACGAACAACCAAAGTTCAAGTTCCATTCTCGAAAAATGAAAATACACAAGAGTTCTATTACTTTTACGACCTTTCCTCACAAGACCTTAACCCAGGGGATAGGGTAGTTTATTATTTTGAAGTATGGGATAATGATGGTGTTGATGGGGCAAAATCGACACGTTCAACAAGTTTTTCAATAGAACTGCCTACAATGCAAGAGATTGAAGAAAAGCAGGAGAAGACAAGCACAGACATTAAAAGGGAAACAGACCAATCAATTGATGAATTAAAGAAAATTCAGGAAGAAATTAAGCAGCTGAATAAGAAAATGCTTGAAAAGAAAGACTTAGACTGGCAAGACAAGAAACAAATACAAGAACTAAAACAAAAACAAGAGAAAATAAAGTCCACACTAGAAGAAATAAGCAAGAAAATAAAACAAAACAATAGCTTAGATAATAAATACAAAAAACAATCCGAAGAAATTCTAAAGAAACAAAAGGAACTAGAAAAACTATTCCAAGAAGTGGCAAAAGACATGTTTGATGAAATCAATAAGATGATTAAAGAAAACATGAAAAAAGAAGACCTAAAAGATGCTTTAGATAAGATTAAAATGAATAATGAGGACTTAGAGAAGCAATTAGATAGGAACCTTGAGATGTATAAGCGTTTGGAAGTAGAGAAGAAAATGCAAGAAACAATCGACAAGTTAAGAGAAACAGCCAAAGAACAAATAGAACTAGCTAAGGAGACTGAAAAGAACCCAAAAGACAATAAAGAACTACAGGAAAAGCAAGATGATATAAATAAATCATTTGAAAAGATAAAAAAAGACCTTCAAGAAGTGGAAAAAAAAGCTGCAGGACTTGAAGAACCACAAGACATAAAAAGAGATAAAGAAAAAGAAGACTCCATAAGTAAAGATCAAGCAAAGGCTCAAAAACAAATGGAGCAGAAAAAGAATAAAGAAGCTGCCAAAAGCCAAGAGTCAGCCGCAGAAAAGATGGATGAAATGGCAGATTCCTTAGAAGAGCAACAACAAGAAAACGAAGATGAGCAATTGGCAGAAGATATACAAGAGGTAAGGCAAATACTTAAAAATCTTGTTAAGATATCCTTTAGCCAGGAGGCTATAATGCAAAAAGTAAGAGAAACTTCCGTAACAGACCCTTCATACCAAGGATTAATAAATACTCAAAACAAGATAAAGAATGATATGAAGATGATTGCTGATAGCTTATTTGCAATGAGTAAAAGGCAACCACAAATCAGTCATGCAATAAATAAAGAACTATCATCAATAGATAATCAAATAAATAATTCCTTAGAAAAGCTACTTCAATACAATCAAAGCATATACGGTTCATATAAAAACACCCAATCTACAGCCTCACAACAATATGCAATGACTTCAATGAATAATCTTGCCTTAATGCTAGCCGAAAGCCTTGATAATATGCAACAAAACATGAAGTCAAAGTCTAGCAGCAAGCCAAATTCGAAGGGTAAGCCTAAAAGCGAATGCGATAAACCAGGTAAATCAGGCAAGAAGAACCCTAAAAACATGAGAGAGCTACAAGATGCATTAAATAAAGAGATGGAAAGGTTGAAGAAAGAGTTGGAAGGTAAAGAGAAGGGTTCTAGCGGAAAACCGAAGATAGGAGAGAACGCCCAAATGAACGAAGAGCTGGCAAGAATGGCAGCACAGCAAGAGATGATAAGAAAGATGATGCAGGAATATGCCAAAGAATTAAAAGAAGAAGGGGGGCAGGCAACAGGAGAATTAGATAATATAATGCGTCAAATGGAACAAACTGAGACGGATATCGTAAACAAAATTATCAATCAGCAGACCATCAGTCGTCAGAACAATATTCTAACAAGAATGTTGCAACACGAGAAGGCTCAAAAGAAGCAAGAACAAGAGCAAAGAAGAGAATCTACTGAGGGAAAGGACGTGTTTGAAAAGTCTAATAATCAGTTTATGGAGTTCAATAAACTTAAAAATAGAGAGCTAGAACTATTCAAACAAATCCCACCAATATTTTCTCCATACTATAAGGAGAAGGTGAATGATTTTTTTATAAATTTGAAAGTTGAAACAAAAGAATAAACTCTATGAAACAAAACTACGACACTGTAGAATTAAGTGCAGATAAAACCCAAAGGATAAAAGCTCAGGCTTTGATTGAGGAGATATGTGATAGATTTAACTTGCATAACTATTTTGGAATATTTTCTGTTGTTGTAGATGAAGCAATGGACATTATATACAATAACACAGAACTTAATCCAGAATTTAAGTCAGACTTTATCTTCGAACAATGTGTTAATGGAGTATGTTTCACCTTTAAAACCAATGATGAAATCTTCACAGCAGTATCCGAGTTAATGGAAATGCTAACCAACGAATACAATATCTTAGATCAGGGTAAGACCTTAGAATTAATATTTTATGTAAATGGCATCGATGAGGCAGACCTCAAAACACGACAAAACCATTTCAAAGTATTTTTCAAAAGTAAATCCACAACCCCAGAAGTCCCCTCCGATTTACACAAGAAAGAAATATAATAAAATGAATCCGTCCTTAATTAAGTTGACGGATTTTTTATTACCAATAATTCCTTCCCTAATTTTATCTTTTTATATTAGAATTTCCTTCGTTATCTTGGTCAAATTGATAGATTAAAAACAAAGATCTAAGCACTTGATTTTAAGATCTAAACTTTTCAATCAAAGAAGCAAACTCGTGATATACCGGCTCACATTAATTTTTTGGGGACTAAGCGAAAAGTTTATAAAGTCTGAAAAGGAAAAATTGAGTATCAGCAACACCTCTTAGATTAGCTCTAAAGAGTTTAATTTTAGAATTGAATGACTCTGCATTTGCATTAGTG
>DUQY01000136.1 GCA_012837565.1 Bacteroidales bacterium
ATAAAGGTCTAATGAATAATCTTTCCGTTATAAATTCCATTACTTCTTAATTATTGCAGGATTTCGCACTTGCTATTGCACACAACGGGCAGCGGTATATTTTTCGGGCGGCGAAAGGAACTTGAAACTTTCCAGCCGTTAATAACTTGCTGTGAAGCAAGATACTAATTGTTTGGAAAATCCCGCCGCCTGAAATATGACCGCATGTTAGCTGCTGGCTATTTCTCATAAATGTATTATTTCGTTACCTAAATATCCAATAAATCTGTGTTTTATGGACATAATATCGTCATTATTGTTGAATTCAAATTTGAAAAAATTAATCCCATCATCGAGATACCAAAAATAAATTTCTTTATCATGATTATAATTCATTAAAAAATCATAATCTGCTAATAATGATGAAGGATTTACATTTTCAGGACTTAACTCAACGTCAATAATATTTCCTTCAGATTTAGGTCTGTTATTCAATATATTGTCAATATCTGAGGCTGATTGTATCAATGAAAAAGCAGTTGAGTCAAAAGATGTTCTAAGAAGTTCACAATATGTTATCATTTTTTTCTGTCTACTGAAAGCCTTATATATTCTATTAAACTCAACTTTATTAAGTATTAAGTCATAATATTTATCTACTTCATTTTCATTAGCTAATCCTTTTGACACAGCTTCAATGACAAGATTGTCACTCAACAAATCGTCAATTTTAAATTTGTCAGAATAATATATCATATATGAATGTCGTGGAAATCCTAAAATCATATTATCGTTACGATAAATCTGGTAATTGACACTATCGCTAATTAGTGTCAACTTATAATTGTCGCTGTAGTTATTTGGAATTATCCTTAAATAATTATTAATCCAATTGCTGAATGGCTCATGATGATATAAATGCATTTTTAATTGGTAATCTTTAACTTCAGTTCTTATTTTCATCCACGGATATAGAAGTGAAATCAAAATCAGAATTGGCAGTGTTTTTATTAATATTTTCATTTGTCAATAGGTTTTGCTCAAGCTTGCAGCTAACGAGCACATGTATGAAATTGTTGGGGGCTTGCGAGCGTCGTTATTTTCTGCCGTTAATAGATTTGCTAAGGGGAATGGAGTTGCCTAAACACACATAAACCCCCAATATTTTATACATGATGTTGGGCGTTCGTTATTATTTAAACTACATTGGTTTTTTCCAATATGAACTTGCTCTTACAAATCTTGGGTCTTCAGTTTTAATTCCATAGGATGATGCATCCTTATGATAAGTCACTTTTGAAATCAAAATATCTTTATATTGTCCAAGTGCATCAAACACTACTAAGTCTTCTATTACATTCCTATAAACAGCATTAAAACCCTTTCTTGGAACAAGGTGTTTCATGAATTCTAATTCCTTGATTCTAACATCTAAGACTTTAGGTGTTTTTATTTTATCTGAACTCGGAATGAAACTAAATAGAAATTTCAATTGACTTGTTGCAAACCCTTGCTTATTGCCTAATCCATATTTGCTCTCAATACTTTTGAAATTCTCGTTTATTGAGGTGTTTAATAAATTTATGTCTCTGATGAACTTTCCTCTCTTACCTACATCAAGCAAATTATTTAGTTCTCGAAGTTTGTTCCTAGCTTCACGGAAACATTGTTTATCTCTTTCTGCATAAGCAGCTTCAATTATTTTAAGTGGGTTCTTTGTCTTATTTGCAAAATAAGCTGAGAATAATGGAATATCTACAGATATCCCAAAATTGTCCGAAGTTGATAGTATGTTCTTTACTGTTTCCTCAGATTGATTATTTATCGAATTTCTAAAATCACCAAATACACCAAGCTTATAATTTGGATATGTTCTTTTAATGATATTTTGTAGGAATGATTGGCGTATCGGTTGAATAAACAAGTCAGCATACAAGTATTCCGCAGCTAAAACATAAAAAGCGGTTCGTTGTGACATCCAATTTAAACTTGAAACTAAAGCTTTAAACTGAGGAGAAAACCCGTCTCCAACCGAAGAATTTAACTTACCTGTTTGTGGATTTATACTTATCTGTTTCCCTTTACTATCAAAAAGAATTGGTTTTTTGTCTGGTAATTGTGCAGTAACTTCGTATTGCTCGTTATTCTCTTTAAACAATATAGAGTGTAAAACACTGAATTGCTCTTGGTCTAGTATAGAATTGCCCAATAACATTTTTTGAGTCAAGAAGAACTCACTTGATGACATATCCCATGTAAACTGGAATGTCATATGAAGTCTATCAAAATACTCCTTAAAGTCTTTATCAGTTATTTTACCACCTCTAATCTCTAGAGAAATATCTTTAGTAACCTCATTAGATAAATTCAAGAATGAGTCATAATCAAATAAGTCTTTTGAAATAAATCTAATATCGGAGAAATATTGAATTCTTCTATTTCTGTATTGTTCTTTATAATCGTCAATACAGATGATACTGTCGTAAAATAATATTGCTTGAATATAATTTTCAAATGCAATTATATCGTTATCAATTATAGTCTTGTTCTTTACAGGTATTTCTCCTAATAATCTTTGAATTCCTGTTAATGTTGAATTATCTATTAAAGCATATCTCATTGTATATACAACTTATTTTTTCCGTAAACTTTTGCTAAATGTGTGTTTTGCTTTAGCCTTTCTATTAATCCTTCAGGTGATAGATTGTTTTCTTCAGTTGCTCCAATTGAAACTGTAAAATCAAACTTCTTATTGATTAAACTTAATAAGCCGAATAATTTATTCTTTACTTTTTCGAATGAGTCCTGAAACATAATATAGAATTCATCACTACCTACTCTTATTGTTTTTGCAGGAGAAATCTCCACCTTTATAATGTTCTCAAGTTGTTCTAATCTCAAATTGCCTAATTCATAACTATTATTAATATTGAATAATCTAAAATCATCAATGTCAATGTAGCAATGGCAAACAAATTTATTTTCAATTTGCAATATAGTTTTTAAGGTTTCTTCCATTAATTAATCTATTGTTTGTACCAAGTGCTTTTATAATGACGCCCAACGTCTTTATATGTGTATTGTGTTTGTGCGTATTATATGAGATGAATTAATTGAGGGGTAACTCATTGAGGTAATGTAGAAATAGTAGTTTTTGATGTGGGGTGTTAGTGGGTAAAACATGATTTTGGGTTTTAGGATTTGGTTTATGTTTTGGTTGAATTTACTTCAAAAATAACA
>DUQY01000137.1 GCA_012837565.1 Bacteroidales bacterium
AACAATCTTAGGAAGTTCAAAGATTAGAGACTTAGCCATAGCATTAATTTGTATTTACTGCATCGGCTACTTATTCAGGATAATACATAAAAAAAGCATGGGTTATGTAACTCATCCGTTCATTGAGGCCCTCGGAAGCCCGTACAACAAGACAAGTTACGCCCATGCCGTATGACACGAGCGTAAACCTATCCATTCATGTTTGTGTTTAAATTTTCGACCTTTAGCAACACATGAATAAATAGCAAACGCTATTTTTAACTATAAATAATTCCCAAACCAATTAATGGTTTGACTTGGCAAAGATAGTAAAAAAACAATATGATATTTATATTGAGTAATATATTTAATCACTACCCTATTAAGAATATTCAATTTCGCAACTCAAAATATTTTTTAATAATAAAGGGGGCGGTGTTGGCACTAAGCTAACTTGTCTTAGTGCAACTCCGCATGTATTAAAGCTTATTTGAAGAAATTAGCATGATAAGTAGTCTAATAATTGGCATTGTGGGAAGTGCGTATATTATAGATATGTATTAAATCATAGTCTGTTTTATGGAATAGGGGAAATCCTTTTGCTGAAAGAATTTACTGAAACGAAGAAAGAATTTCTTAAAACAAAGGAATAATTTTTTAAAACGAAGATTCATTTTTTTATAGCTAAAAAGGGGTGTTTTTAGGGTCAAATTGGCTGAATTTGGCTTATTGCAAAATAATATTGTTATTTGCATTCCTAAATACTCGCTGCATATTTAAGATGTTATTAAAAGCATTTGCTATTATTTGGATAGTTTTCCTATTAGTTCTTCTATGCTTAGGAGTTTTTGCTCGCCTGTTATCATATCCTTTAACTGAATCTTGCCTTCTTCCAATTCTCGCTCTCCTACCAAGGCTACGTATAAGATTTCTTTGTCGTTGGCATATTTCATTTGCTTTTGTAGTTTCACTTTGTCGGGATAGACCTCGACACTGATTTTTGCTTTCCTAAGTTCACTTGCCCAAATCATACATTGCTTCTCTTCCTCTTTGCCAAAATTAGAGAACATTAGGGTGGTGGTATTGGATATATTTTTTGGAAAACGTTCTAGTTCCTCTAAGCAGTCGTATATCCTATCTGCTCCAAAGCTTATTCCTACTCCGCTTATATCGGGCATTCCAAATATACCTGTTAGGTTGTCATAGCGTCCTCCTCCTGCAATGCTTCCCATAGGAACCTCAATGCACTTAACTTCCACAATGGCTCCTGTATAATAGTTTAATCCTCTTGCAAGTGTTATATCAAACTCAACTTTTGTGCTAAGGTTTAATCTTTCAATATTATTAAATACTTCTTCCATTTCCTCAATTCCCTTATTACCTATTTCAGAGTTTTGGAATATGGTTTTAAGAGTTTTGATTTTGGTTTTGGTATCGCCCTCTAGCTTAAGTATAGGTTTAATCTTATCAAGGTTCTCTTTTGTTAATCCCTTTTCTTCAAGCTCCTGACAAACCTTCTCATATCCTATCTTATCTAATTTATCAATTGCTACCGTTATATCAATTATCTTATCTTCTTGTCCTATGATTTCGGCAATGGCTGCAAGTATCTTTCTATTGTTTAGCTTTATTTCAACTTTTAGATTTAAGCCTAAGAACACCTCATCAACCATTTCGCAAAGTTCAACTTCACTTAAAAGGGAGTCGCTTCCTATCACATCTGCATCACATTGGTAAAACTCTCTATATCTTCCTTTTTGTGGTCTATCTGCTCTCCACACTGGTTGTATTTGGTAGCGTTTGAAAGGAAATGTAATCTCATTCCTATTATTTACTACAAAGCGAGCAAAAGGTACTGTTAGGTCGTAGCGTAATCCTTTTTCAGATATCTTATTGGTTAGTTTCTTATAGTCTTTGGTGCTCTCATCTTCAAAATCTATCTTAGATAAGAAGTCTCCTGTATTTAATACTTTATATAACAATTTATCACCTTCCTCTCCATACTTGCCCATTAGGGTTGATAGGTTTTCTAAGGCAGGGGTTTCAATTTGAGAAAACCCATGAAGTTTATATACTTCTCTAATAGTATTAAATATATAGTTCCTTTTATTCATTTCTTGGGGAAGAAAATCTCTTGTCCCTTTAACCACATTACAGTTCATATCTTGAAATCTTAGCTTAATTTATTCAATATTTTCAAGTGCAAAGATAGTGTTTTTTTCTTTTTTCACTTTTATTTCACTTCTTTCACTTACTTTTTGACAACTATTCTTGTATATAGGGTTAGAGAGAGATAAATAATAAAGATTTTCGATCTAAATACTTGCCATTTGAAAAAATATTTATAAATTTGTACAATCAAAAACAATGTAGTAATATGAAAAAGTTAATTTTACTTTTAATCCTAGGAATAGCAATAATTATTCCGAGCATCCTTAAAGCACAGACTACTCCAGCCATTAAGTTAGACAAACAAAACAATGGAACAGTAGTTAACTATTGCGATGCGTATCTTTACGACTCTGGTGGTTCTACAGGAAACTACGACACAAACTCTTATATTTGGAGAGCCTTTTGTCCTGATAATGCAAATAGTAGAATCTCTCTAACGTTTGAAGAATTTGATATTCACCCATCTGATAGTATAGAGATATTTTCAGGCATTGGTTTGACAGGGTCCATTCACTCAACAGGAACTAATGTGCCTTTTTTCACAGGCAATGACCTATTAGGACAAACAATTATTGCTTATCCATCTGACCCTTCTGGTTGTTTAACCATTCACTTATTATCTGGAAAGAACCAAACTGCTGCAGGTTTTAAAGCAAAACTCGAATGCGTTTCATATTGCCAATATCCTGTTGCTGCATTGGATACTTTTTTCTATAAAATTAGCCCTGATGGAACCAAAACTCCATTCTCAATAAGAAGCTTTACCGATACAGTAAGAAACGTTTTCGACCCTGATACATATGAATTAGTTAGATATAAGGCTATTGACCTATGTTATGGAGACTCTGTTCAACTTGTTGCTAAAACAATATTCCCTGAAAATGATTTATCTTATCACCAATCTGATTCCAGTCTTATTTATTATTGGAACTTTGGAGATACCAAAGTGGATACAGTTAATTTTTCTAATACAGTAAATTATTACTGGCCTAAAATTAGCGGTTATGATTTAACATTAACCGTTTACGACACTACTCATGGTGGTTGTAAAAGTAGACTACCTATTGACACAAGAGTTAGAATTGCAAGAAATCCAATTAAAACCATTGACCCAATTCCTGATATGTGTTCTGGAGAAAGCTTTACATTCAACGTAGGCTATGGTCCAGGCAATACTATTAAGATTGACTCAATTATATTTGCACGAGGCTTGAAGGAAAGATATGACAGTATTGTATTTATCCCGGATGGTCCTAATTGTGCAGTAAATGGGAATCAATGTTACGAGGCTCCAGTTACATTCGACCAATTCCTTCCTGGTGCAGTACTAAATAATACGGACGAGTTATATAGTATATGTATGAATGTTGAACACACTTTTATTGGTGACCTTAGTTTTGAAATTGTATGCCCTAGTGGAGATAATGTAATATTAAAACACTTTACTCACGCTGGAGGAGCCGACTTGGGACAATCCATAAGAACTGACAATGGTTGTGACCCAGCAAATAACCCTCAAGGTATTGGTTGGACTTATTGTTTCTCTAACATTTATTTAAATAGTCCAAAAGGTGTAATTAGTGGATCCATGCCTTCTCCTATAGACTCTACTAAAATTGATGACTCTACAGGATATTTCCAAACTCCTTATCAATTAGCAACAGGGTTTGCTCTTCCTACTCCTGCTCAGGGCTGGGAAGCAATTGACCTAACTGGATTCGACAACTTGATTGGCTGCCCATTAAATGGCGAATGGAAACTTAGAGTTTGTGACTATTGGGGTGCTGATAACGGATATGTATTCTGGTGGGATATGGAATTAGGTCAAGGTGCGACTGCAGAATGGGATTATCAAGTTCCTCTTGACACAGTTATACTTGATGGGCCTTTCATTACCGCACATTCAGACACTTCCCTATTTATTGCTCCTCCAATTGCAGAATGCGGAACTTTCACTTACGATATTCATATCATTGATGATTTCCGTTGTGTTTGGGACTCTGTAACAAAACTTGAGGTTGTTTGTACTCCAGTTGTTGACCTTGGAGAAGATGTGGTAGTTTGTGAAAGTTTCTCTGCAGAACTTGATGCTGGAAACCCAGGAGCTTCCGAATACTTATGGGAACCTTTCGGAGAAACCACCCAAATAATTACTGCCCAGACTGAAGAAAACTCCAGTTCAAGCATTACCTATACAGCTCAAGTTACAAATACAAATGGTTCATTATATTGTTTTGGAAAAGACAGCATAAATCTCATTGTTAACCCAGCAGCATTGGCTGCCTTCTATAGCGACAAAGCACTACTTGAGGGCTGTGAACCTTTCGACTTCAAACTCTTTAGCTCAACATCCACTAATGCAGATACTGTTATATGGACAATAGGACAGCATAAAACAAGAGAACTAAACCCAGAAATGTCTTTACCTTATGGAACTTATGATGTTCAACTTATAGTAATATCTGATAACAATTGTAAAGACACTATATTTCAACCTAATTTCATAAGTGTATATAAGAGCCCTGTGGCAGATTTCGGATGGCAACCAACTAACCCTTCATCAACCGACCCAAGTGTTAACTTCCTAAACCTAACAACACCTCAAGACTTTTCAAATATCTACTTATGGAAGATTCAAAACAATAAGACTAATAATTTGAGAGAAAATATATTTGGACTAGAACCTAACTATACTTGGCAACCACAACCTGGCTCGAGCGTTGTTGGAGACTACAAAATAACTCTTGATGCATATAGCAATAACTTAGCACCAAGTGGACTGATTTACGAATGCCATGACACAATAACTAAAGTTATTTCAATTATTAATGACAAACTTTTCTTCCCTAACATAATAACTCCAAATGGTGACGGAATTAACGATGTATTGAAAATTACTAACCTTGTTGATGGACAAGCATACCCTGACAACGAACTTTCAATCTATAACCGTAATGGAAAACGTATATTCTTCAAACAAGACATCAGATCCAATGAAGAAATATGGGACCCAGCAGCAACAAATACACCAAGCGGAACATACTTCTATAGATTTATAGGAAGAGGACCAATAAGGGATATTGAATACAACGGAACAATAGAAATAATGAGATAAACCTAAAAAGGATATTTCATAAACCAAAAAGAGGCTGACCTAAAACTAATTTAGCAGCCTCTTTTTCTATATATAAACTTATACTTAATTGACAATATATATTATAGAGCTTGTTTTATCCTTACCAACTTAGTTAATAAATCCTCAACCCTTTCAAGCGATATCATATTCTGACCATCACTCTTAGCCACCTTTGGATTAGGATGAGTTTCCATAAAGATACCATCAGCCCCAACCGCAATTGCAGCCTTAGCAATAGTCTCAATCATCTTTGGTAAGCCACCCGAAACACCCGAAACCTGATTTGGCTGTTGGAGAGAATGAGTAATATCCATAATAACAGGCAAGTTATTTTCTTGCATAGTAGGAATGGAGCGAAAATCAACAATAAGGTCTTGGTAACCAAACATAGTGCCCCTATCAGTAAGCATAATTTGATTATTACCCGCTGTTCTAATTTTCTCCACAACATATTTCATCGACTCAGCCGAAAGAAACTGCCCCTTCTTCACATTAACAATCTTTCCAGTCTGAGCAGCAGCCAAAAGAATATCAGTTTGACGACAAAGGAAGGCAGGAATTTGAAGAATATCAACATACTCAGCCGCAATAATAGCCTCCGCCGCAGAGTGAATATCAGTTACAACAGGAATATTATATTTCTCCTTTACCTTTTTCAATGTCTCCAACGCCTCCTTATCACCAATCCCAGTGAAGGAATCAATGCTAGAGCGATTAGCCTTACGATAAGATGCCTTAAAAACTAATTTAATATTTAGCTTATCAGTAATTTCAATAAGTTTTTCAGCAATTTCAAACGGCATCTCCTTGTTTTCAATCACACAAGGACCAGCCATAAGAAAGAAATTCTCCTTGTTATTTATTATATTATTGTATAAATCCATTGTATCAACATTATTTGTTAGTAATTCTTTTTATCTTTGCGAGTAATTGAATTGCAAAATTAATAATTTTGTACCCATATTAGGCAGAAATGAAAAATAAAAAACAAAAACCCTCAATTCACAAGATAAAGCTCTCAGCACAAGACGAAAAACTTTTGCTTCGTTATTGTGCATTAAACAATGTAGGCAAAACAATTGCAATTAAGCGAATACTAAGAACCTATCTCCAAAATAGCTTAGAAGAAATTGCACCAGAAGCAGAAAATCAATTAGGACTTTTCGATGCCGTTCAGATGAATATCTTCGACTTATAGAATTCTGCCAAACATCTCAACAATTACGCTTTTATCTCCATTTCTACAAATAATCACATACCCCAGCCAAACGCTGTATTAATTTGCTGAATCTTCGTTTTAATTTTTTAAAGTGAAGATTCAGCAAATTGTTTCAGCGTTTCATTTTTCTAACTCTTGGTTTGGTAAAACAAGATTATATTTTGAGAAAGAACCCAATAAATACTAGTGAAAATATCTTAGAAGTTTAGAGGAACGGATAGTCCTATTCTTTCTTTAAATTGTAGGTCTGTGCTGAAATCGTAATCGTATACTATTTGAATATTGATAAAGGCAGAGAAGTATTTATTTACTTTCAAGGTAATATAGGTTTCAAAATTGATATCTGTGTTTTTTAGGAATGGTACTTTGTCGTAGTCGTTGAAGAATTCAAGTTTAGATAAGATGTTTATGTTAGTAAAGACTTCCTTTTCAAAGAATATCTTTATATAAGAACCAAATGCGAAGTCACAATGCCCATCTTGTTCTAGTCCAAAATTGCCTTTCTTAGCCAAACGGTTATCTCCAACAATGGTTGTTCTGCCTGTTAGGGGCGAAATAAGAACTGAGAGGTACGGTCTTGGCTTATATTCCAAACCCACTGAGGTTGTTAGGTATGCTGGGGACAAAATTGCAGATACTAATACGGTATCGTTCTTAAATCCTTCATCGAATTGTGATTTAAAGTTGATAAGTGCTGAATAGTTCCAATTACTGAAAGCCTTATAACCCACAATTGAGTTAAGCTCCATCTTATCTTCATTCTTTCTAAATATATTCCCCTTATCGAAAATACCTTTTCCGTTATTGTCTTGTCTCATTTTTCCATAGCCAAGCTCAACTGAGTTATCCCATTTCACTTTCTTTTTGCTATAATTGAAGAAGCCCTTATAAAAGGTTGAGAAAGCAAACGAGCTTACCCCTCCTGCTTCCCAGTTTTCAAACATATTTTGTTCGGTATTGAAGGTTAGGTTGTTTTTAATATACCAATACTTATCTTTTGTTGTGGTATCTTCAACTATATTTGATGCTCTAATGGCTGCTTTATTTATTGCTTTCACTGCGTTATCTCTAACTGCATCTTGTGCATTTGCAAGGTTGGACAGAAGTATTAGTCCTGCTATAACTAAGAAAAGTCTTTTCATTTAACTCTAATTTGATATTGTTTTTAATTTTAATTCATTGCTCTAAACATAAACTTGTTGAAAGGGTGAAGTGCTTTATAGACTTCGAGCACATAGTTTATAAAATCTTTGTCCTGCGCCTTCTCTATTGAGCAGTAATGTGAAGGGGTAAAGTTCTTATTCTTCAAGTAGTCTATTTGTGGCCAGTCTTTTGGATATCCTCTTGGTGCATTCTTAAGAGGTTCTTCTTCATTTATGGAATTGAAATACTGTTTGAAAGTTTTATCGTTTATGATTTGTTCAAACTCATCTACATGGTAAAATATCTCATCCCTTATCTTCTTTAAATCTGACATTTCTGGGTGATGTATTCCTCCTGCAATCAAACAATGACCTTCCTCTATATGCATATAATAGCATGGTATATTAACTTTTTTGTCATTACCATAATATATAACTGAGGAGATAAATGTTTTAAGTGGGGTCTTATCTTTCGAGAATCTAATATCTCGGTGTTGTTTATACATTGTTTGCTTAGCATCATAGACTCCAATATGAGTATCGAACGCTTTAACTCCAGGTATTAAAAGGTTAGCAAACTCCTCCATTTCCTTTCTTGCAGCATTGACCCTATCCTTGTTTTCCTGATACCAAGTACCATTATTATTCAATCTAAGATCTTTTAATAACTCGAAAAACTCCTTTGAAAAACATGTATCCATATCAACTATCTGTTTCTAAATAATATATAAGTTTCTACTGCAATGCAAGTAAAAAGCAAAATTAGTAAAATTATTGATAATGGAAAACTGTTTTGTGATTTTTTAAAGTAAGTGCTTAATAATTGCTGTTTTGTTTCTAAGACATTATAGTCATTAAGTAAGCCTTTTTTTAGCTTAGAATTTATATCTTTTGTACTAAGAAAGCTAAGGTCTGATTCTTCTCTTCCATAGTTTAGAGAAAGTCCTCCATAAACCTTTCCTTTCTCAACAATATTATAGTTTCCTGACATTCTAACTTGATTATGCAAAACAATACTCTGCTTTTGTTTATCATTAAGGAACTGTGGTATAAATGAAATATTGTTATCTGTTGAAACAATCTCTGGAACAAATATTTTTGTTATATCCTTTAGCATTGAAATATCAATTGGCTTAGAGTCTGTCATAAAGTAATAAGGCTTTGGAACCACTTGATTAAATAATGCCATATTCCAGATGGTAGGCACAAACAATGCTTGCTTAATGAAATCGGTGAAATCATCTGTTAGGTTGGCTGTAAAGATATAAACCTTTGATGCATTCTTTTGACTAACTAATAGGAAGTCTTCTTGGCTTTGAAGCTTCATTACAGACTCCCTTGAAGTCCTTGTTGTTGATGATAGCCTAAAGTATTTCTTAACCGTAGGCATTTCCATATTATCTACCTCTGTGCTAAATACCCCTCTAAATAGCTTATTCTCTTGGTCAATTGTTACTACCTTGTTTTCTTTTTGCACAAGTTCTGTATAATATGGAAGAGAAAGCAAGTTCATTGAAGCCTGAAAAGACTTTAAGTCCATAGTTTGCGAAGGAATAATCACAACAGAACCTCCATTGTCCCTATAACGAATAAGCTCGGAAGCCAAGCCACTTGAAAACTCTGTTATGGCATTTAGAATAATTAGTGAGAAATTGGAGAACTCATTAAAATCAATTGTTTTCTCGCTCATATTCCTAAGAGATATTTCTTTATTATTAGAGAAAAGCTGATTAATATAAGGGTTTGGATTATTTGCATTAATTGAAAGAACCTCTATTGTTGGATTTGTTTGAATAGTAAAGAAAAAATCATCATCGAAAGTTATAGGGTTATCAATAATACTAATCTGTCCATGTTGAATGCCATGCTTTTGAAGATTGAAGGTCATCTCTAAGTTCTTGGTTTGGTTTTTCTCTATATCAATACTTGAAACTGCTATTTGCTTATCGTCAATAAAGAGCTTAACCGATACAGCCTCTGCCCTCTTATCCGATTTATTGACAATCCTAACATCTAATTTAACATTCTCTCCTACCTGAAAAATTGGGTCAACAAAGGATATAGAATCAACATATAGATTATTTAAATTATTAGCTTGCAAAGGAATAAGAAGTGATTTAATTGTTGTGTCCTTAGGAAAGTTCTCCGAGTCAAATGCTGTGGTTTGAAAATCAGAAACCATAAAACATCGCTTATTAAATCCTTGTTTGGTATTAAGCAAATCAAATGAACGACTAATAAGCTTTGAGTTTTGTTCTGACTTAGGCGATATTTCTACCTCAGCCAGTAACTCAACAAACTTTTCCTTACTAACAAATTGCTGATGTTTGCCCTCCATATCCATTGTCAATAGAAGGAACTCATCATTATTATTATATTGATCAAGAATCTCTTTAGCTTTTTGTTTAGCCTCATCCAAAAGACGTCCTTCTCTGCCTTGATTTTGCATAGAAAAGCTATTATCAACACATACTACAACGGCGTTTAACCCTTTTTCAACAAGCTTCTTATCTGTATTAGGGAAATAAGGCTGAGCAAAGAAGAGGACTAAGAAAACAATAGCAAGTATTCTAACCAATAATAAGACCCTATTCCTAACTTGCTTCTGCTTTTTAGTGCTAATCTCAATATCCTTTAAAAACTTTACATTGGTAAAATAGACCTTCTTAAATCTTCGGAAATTAAATAAGTGAATAATAATAGGTATAGCTATTGCAAGTAGACCAAAGAGAAAATATGGATTAAGAAATTGCATTTATTTGTTTTTATTAATGTGAGTTGCGAAATTACAAAAAAAATATATATCTTTGCCTATGAAACAATTTAAATAATCAATATCATGGAAAATTCAGAAAACGCAGTAAATTCATTTGTTGAAAACAATAATGAATTAGTAGTAAATGAAGAAATCAAATCTAACCTGTTAGTCTTTGCAAAATGGGGAAGGTTCTTAGGTATTATCTGCTATATATCGGCAGTATTTATGTTCGCTTTTGGGGTATTATTCATATTTGCTGGCTCCTTAGGAATAAACTGGCCTGGAATTGGTAATGGATTATCAGGATTTGGAACAATTTACGGGGTATCGATGTTTATCCTAATGGCAATATATGGAATTATATATATATTCTTAGGGAAGTACTTATTGGGTTCTACTAAAAACACCAAACTAAGTATAGAACAAAACGACCAAGAAGCCTTAGTAAAGGGAACAAGTAATTTAAAAAAGCTATTTACTCTATTAGGTATTATTACAATAATTGGACTCTGTATAGCGGTATTATATATTATAGTAATGGGTATTGCCATTGTTGCATTTATTATCTAAGACTGGAAATAGATAAACTATATTAAAT
>DUQY01000138.1 GCA_012837565.1 Bacteroidales bacterium
TAGCCCACCCTTTTCCTTTTCTTTAATTAACTCTAATACTCCATCTACATCTTTGTTTGTAAAAATCGCTAATTGACTTGACATATCTCTTTCCTCCTATTAATTTTTATTATTTAATCACAATATGTACGGCAACAATGCGGACATCCTGTAATGAGCTCATTACTTGCCCTTTCCAATGTAATTCCTGTAATACGTATACCTGTTACTTCCTTGGAAAGTCTATTTCTTTCTTCTCTTTCAAATTTCGTATAAATATTTCTCTTACATGAAAAACAATTTCCATCACCAGGCGCAAATTGTGGTAAGTTATTATCTATGCCATACCTTTCTTGTGCAGTAATAGATTTATTAATATCATATGTTCTCTCTTCCATTAAGCCACCTCTACCCTTATCTCTTGATCCATGGTTACTATTAAGTTTATTATTTGAGAGTCCATACAAGGAATCCTATTAACCCCTTCTCTGTTATCTATAAAGATTGGAGCAGTAACGTCATAGATAGCTGACATTGTATTTATAATATCTAGTCCTGCTTGTACCTTAGCTGCACTGTTTAAATTAGAATAAGGAACACCATTTAAGGTAAGTTCACATGTTTCTTTTAGCCCGCCATTGATTTGCACATCAAACAACTTCCATTTAACCAATTCAAACTTGCTATTAATCGTATCTGACAGCATGTCCATCTTTGCTTTAATAAACTCTTCAAAAAGGAATATCATTTTTTCTGTGTCTGCAACCTTTTGAGCCAAACCTCTTTGTTCTTCCTTTAACTCTTTAACGCGCTCCTTTGCACCATCAATTGCCTCCTTGTTGTTTAAGGTCTTCTTAACTTCTTCAATTTCCGCCTGTAATTCTAACTTCTTCGCCTTTAACCCAGCAGTTAAATCATTGCCATTATCATATGTAGAGAGTTTATACTCTAAATCCTTACATTGTTCCTCGAGTTCTAACAACCCAGGTATACCTGCTAAATTAAGTTCTGGATAATCTTTTAGCTTGTTGTCGATATCATTAGTCTGACCAACGCAAATAGTCTTTTTCTTTATAACCTCGGACTTTTCTTTTTCAAGCTTATATATTTCGTTATCTAATTCCTTGATTCTTGCGCTGCATCCTTGACCTTGGTCCCTAATATCTAATAACCTTTTATTCTTACTTGTCTTAAAGTCTTCAATGATCTTATTAATTTTGTCTTCTGGCAACGCCTGTTCGCAAGTTGGACAATGCTTGTCTTGATCTTCCAGGGCCTCGGCATTAACGCTTATAAAACGTTCTCTTGTCTTTTCCAGATTACTTTGTTCTAATTCTCTTTGTTTAACTGACTCACTTATTATTGTTCTTATTTCTTGTTGCCTTTTTTGCAAATTATTAAATTCATTATTTAATTTATCTTGCTTTTCTGTAAGCTCTAATAAACCTTGCTTATGCTCTTTCTTTGCATTGTTTTCAACTTCCTGTATCTTCATTTTTAAATCAAATAGTTCTTGCTTAGCCTTTAGCACATCCTCGAATCCCTTTGAGGAATCTTCAATTTGGCTTTCAATTTCTAAAAGTTGTTTCTTTAAGCAGCCAAGCCTTAATTCTTCTGATGAGTAATCTATTTCTTTAATATTCCTGCTCACTTCATCAATTCGGTTAGGAATTGCATCTATCTGTTTGTTATATTCTTTTAATGCTTTTGCGTATTTATCTCTCCAGGCATCAATATTGTTTTCTTGTAGCATATCCACTAAAGGCAAGAACTTATCATCCGTAGCAATAACATCTTCATCTTGAATTTCACTAACAAGTTCCATTAGTGCCTGCCTTTGCTCTTTCCATTTCATATTAGGAAAGAAGGCTGGATTGGTAGTAATCATGAATACTGAATCAGTAATAATTTCTGCCATAGATTCGTTGAAGTCTTTTTCGCTCTTAGGAAAGCCGTTCCATTCATATTCATTAATGTTTCCTTCAAATGTAGAATTCTCTGAACCTCTCTTCTTAACCCATTTTTGCTTTTGAACTTTCTGAATTATTGTTTCATTACCATCTATAAGAAGTGTTAATTTTACTGCTATATCTATATAGTCAACATTGTTTCCGCTTTGATCTATTGGTCTTATCCCAAATTTGCTATTACCAAAACTGTCTTTGTTGAACAACACCCAGCAAAACGCATCAAAGATAGAAGTTTTGCCTCTTGCATTATCGGCCATAATATTTGTTACTGGCCCAAAGTCTAGTTTTAAATCCTTTATTCCTTTAAAATTGCTTATATGTATTTGCTTTAATACAATATCCACTGTTAATCCCTCCTATATGTATTTACATACATCCCTTATAATTGCGATACCGCTGTTACACGCAATGTTTATTACCCTGGTATAACCACCTTCAAAATAGATAACTACTGTATTTTCATCTCTTAAATCTAAGCAAGCTATTTTTTCCCTGGTTAATTTCAATGTTGCTTCTAAGCTTTTTATTAGTTCAGCTTTAGATACTCCTGTTTTCATTTGCTTTTCCCTCCAGA
>DUQY01000139.1 GCA_012837565.1 Bacteroidales bacterium
CAAGCTTTGGCGTTTTTGGGTTCTTGTTATTTCTTATCTTCTTAATCTATCCTCCTTTTAAGTTAGGCTTATTTGGTAGCTATATCTACATTGTCTTCTTCTATATCATAGCTATATCAATGCTTACCGAAGACACCTTAGATAATTTAGCAGGTATGATGTTCTTTATTTTTATTAATTCAATTCTGCTTTTCAACTCCAAAACTATTAAAGAATTTCTCCCAAAAAAGAATTTGCTTTAGATAGATTTTAATAATTAGAAACATTCTTCTATCTTTGCATCTACAAAACAATTAAATAATCTTTGATTATGAAAAGAATTATTATTACTCTTATTATATGTATTAGCACAAGCTTAATTACATATTCCCAACAAGACTCAATTTACAGAGATGTTTCAGAGTTAAAAAAGAATATTATAAAAATTAAACCCACAAGCTTTGTCTTTGGATATACACAAATAACTTATGAAAGAAGTCTTTCCCCAAGAAGGAGCTTTGAAGTAAATATTGGTTTGATTGGCTTAGGCTATGACACCTATGATAGAGACCCACTGGGATTAGCTCTTAGAGGAGGATATAAATTTTATTTTGGAGATAGGAAAATCAAACGTTCCTTTATGAAAGGACTCTATCTAATGCCAGAGATTGCTTTTTGTATGTATGATAAGAATGTTCCTCTTGAGAGTAATTGGGATTGGAATTTCTCTATGGGAGCAACTAAAAAATCTACTCCTATTATTCTTAACCAGGATGGAGAAGTTGATTATGAAAGACTAAGAAAATACTATATTGCATTAATTGGCAATGTTGGCTATCAATGGAATATAAATAGATTTGTAATAGAATATAATATTGGGATAGGAGTAGGTTACTATAATAAAACAAGAAATTATGAAGGTTTTCTAGACTCAAGCATAGACGACGAACATCATTTTGGCTTTAATGGAGGAAACGACGGCAGATATTATGGTGTTATAAACGCAAATCTAAAAATCGGTTATATGTTTTAATATTGTTTTGCTTACTTTTGCAAAATAAATTATGACTTTATGATTAATAGTCTAAGAGATGCTGTAGAATTAATTATTGAACAATAAATAATCATGAATAGAAAAATGACTAAATTTTCAGTGTGAATATGATTATTTATCATAATAACATATTGTTATGAAAGCAACAAATTTTAAAAGTCTAAGTATTATACTTAGCTTTCTTTTAACTATTCCTTTATTCTTTATCTGTAAAAGACAAGAATCAACTAAACAAAAATAATATGAAACGATTATCATTAATGCTTTTAGCAATCTTAGGCTTATTTCTATTTAATGGATGTAAGGACGAAGACCAACAACCAAATCCAGCAGAATCATATGAAACAATTGATAAGCTTAAGAGCCTTACAGGAATAAGTGCAGAAGAGGCTATAAACAAATTAAAGAATGAGGGATGTGCTTATCTTGGTATTGAAAACGAAGGTGAAGTATATAAAAAACATATTTTCACTGCTATTCCAGCAAGTACTTATGAATTGATTGAAGCTAATGGCATTATATATCAATGCGAATATTCAGAGAAAATAACAAGAAGCAGTGCATTGGATACTTATGATAAATTCTTAAAAGAAACCACTAAATATATGTCAGGCAAAACTTATGAATACGAAGGAAGAACAGAAATAAACTACTTTGAATTCTCATCATTCACTACCCACCAAGAATTTTCAACCTATTATGAAGCAAACAGAAACACGTTGGCTTCAAGTATTGAAATATGGGAAACAACAAAAGAAAAGATTTCAGTACAATTTAAAGACGTAGGCATAGCATTTCGACCATGTATTTCATATACCAACAAACAATATGACCCTAATTCAAGCTCTCCAGCAGAGGAAGCATATAAGTCAGTTGTAAAATTAAGAAACCTTACAGGGATAAGTTCAGAGGAAGCTATAAGTAGATTAAGAAACTTTGGAAACATGTACCTTGGCGCTACTGACATTGATCATATAAAGGTCTATACTTTTGTATCTAAAACTTTGGATGGAAGTTATGAATTATTTGGATTTAATAATATTATATTTTACATCTATTACTATGAAGATACAGATTTAAACATTGCATTAACAAAATTTGAAAAACACTCAATAGAATGCAACAACTATATGGTAGGTAAGACCTACGATTACAATGCACAAATAAAGGATAATAATTCTGAGATGTTTCAATTTACTTCACATACCGATTTTCTCACTTCTTTTTCTTTAAATAAAAATGATATAATAACGTGTGGTGAAAATTGGGAACTAACAAATGAAGAGGTTGCTACAGCGTATGATAATTACGATAATTATTATGAACCTAAAGCATATCTTTTTTATCGTAATAAGCAATATACTCCTGCTAATTTCAAAAGCAAGGAATTTATGATGAAACGAACCAAACAAAGAAATTGATACCAAATAAAAAGGTTTAATAAATAAAGGTTTTTCTCGTCGTGCGGGATGTGTCATCCCGCACTATATTAATATTAGGATTTTCAATCCAATACTTATTCATTATTAACTCTTTATTCTATTTTGCAAATTTACAGATTTATTTTTTACTCATCTGTTTTATGTTCATATTCTTTTAATATTGTTTCATTTTACTGATTGAAAATCCTTATAATAAAGGAGTGCGGGATAGTACATATCCCGCACGACCAAAATATTATTCTGTAATAAACGCAAATCTGGAAATAGGTTATATGTTTTAATTTGTTTTGTGTACTTTTGCATTATGAATTATGAGTATTTTATAGCTAAGCGTTTGGCAAAGAAAACTGGAAAATCGTTTTCCCGCCCCATTATTATTATCGCTACCCTAAGCATTAGTCTTGGCATTGCTGTTATGATTCTATCTATTTCTGTTCTCCAAGGTTTTAAATCGGAGATTAAGGAAAAGATAATTGGCTTTGGCTCACATGTTCAAATTGTTCCATATAATATAAGATATACAAATGATCCTCAGGGGATGATTTTCTCTAAAGAAGAAAGGGGGAAGATAATTAGTATAGACAACGTTAAATCCATGCACCCATTTGTTTCTAAGGGTGGCGTAATTAAGACGAAATCTGACTTTCAAGGTATATTACTAAAGGGTATTGATAAGGATTATGATAGTAATTTCTTCCATCACTATCTTAAGAGTGGTAGATTTATCAATACTTCTATTGAAAAGAATAATGAGGCTATAATATCTAAATCTATTGCAAATAAATTGAATTTGGCTCTTGGCGATAAGCTTAGGGTTTATTTCTACTTCGATAATAATTATAGGGCAAGAGCATTTAATGTGGTGGGAATATACGAAACTGGCTTAGGAGACTATGATGAAAAGGTTGTGGTATGTGGTATTGGACAGGTTCAAAGCCTAAATGGTTGGGAGGAGAACGAGGTTGAGGGCTATGAAGTATTGCTTAAGGACTTCTCTTTGCTTAATAAGACAGCTGATGAAATATATAATACCTTAGGGCAAGACAAGACCATACAAACAATTGATGAGATTGAGCCAAGCCTATTCTCGTGGCTAGACTTATTAGATAGCAATGTCTTAGTTATCTTGGTTATTATGATGCTTGTTTCCATAGTAACCATAACCTCAACCCTACTAATTATTATATTCGAAAAAACAAATACAATCGGCATTCTCAAAGGTCTTGGTGCAACCAATAGAAGCATCTCAAAGATATTTCTCTATAATGCAAGTTATATAATACTAAGAGGACTAATCTTTGGAAATGCTCTTGCACTTAGTTTAGGCTTTTTGCAATATAAATTTCATATACTCAAACTCGACCAAGACTCCTACTTCCTAACCTCAGTCCCTATTGAAATTTCAACCGTTCAAATCATAATGGTAAATCTAGTAACCATAACAATCTGCCTTATTGCATTACTATTACCAGCAAGAAGCATCAGTAAAATCGACCCTATCAAAAGCATACGTTTCGACTAAAGCCAAAGAAAAAATCTCAAACGCCAGAATAATTTACTAAAACGCCGTTTCAATTTTCTCTTTCTTTGATTCAATCTCCAATTCATGCCATGATACTAGTCAATTCATGGCATGAAACTGGTCAATTCATGCCATGAAACCACCAACATCATGGCATGATTCTTATAATAAATCTTCGTTATATTTTTCTTTTTCTTTATAACAGTAGATTGTTTCTGCGTTATTTTTGATGCTTGTTTCCTCTCTTTTAGTATAACATATTGATTATTAGCCCTGTTTCCTTGTTTCCATCCCTATAGTAAGAGGAAACATGGAAACATAAATAATAATTTTTAATAGGTTCTGCGTATTATTTTCTGTTATTTCTTAAGCATATCCAAAACAAATCCAGATCTTTTAGGCTTGAATAAAACAATTTAAGGAATAGAAATAAATTTTATTTTATAATTCCACTTACTTTACTCCTAAACTCTTGTTATTGTTAATAGATG
>DUQY01000140.1 GCA_012837565.1 Bacteroidales bacterium
ATAGCTTAGAACTTCCGTCCAAAATTGGCACCTCTTCTGAATCTATTTCAATTAGAGCATTGTCAATATTAAAATAATGAAGAGAAGCCATAAGATGCTCCATTGTTGCAATCTTAACTCCATTTTTTTCAAGAGTAGTCCCTCGAGAAGTATCGGTTACATTATCAATCAAAGCAGGAATAATAGGCTTTTGATCTAAATCTATCCTACAAAAATTAATGCCAGTATTAGCATTAGCAGGTAGTATAGATACAGTTACATCTTTTCCAAAATGTAAGCCTTTACCACTTAAGGTAAGTTTCGATTTTATTGTGTTTTGTTGCTCCATAGTTAATCAATTTGCAAAGATATAATTTTTTTTCAATGCTTACATCATATAAATTGAAAAACCATATTTAAAACGCTGAAAGAATTTCCTGAATCAAAGAAAGAAAAAATTAAAACAAAGATCTAGTAAATTAAAACCAAGAAAGAAAAAACTGATATATTCTTCAGTTCTAAGGAAAGTTTGTTATTTTTGCACCAAAATACAAGGTAATATATGAAGAAGTTGTTTTTCTTAATAGTGTTTTCTCTAATAACAGGGATAAGTTTTGCTCAGGTTGAGCGTCTCAACAATGCTCCAATATATATAGATGACACATTGATAGTTGTTGGGGTTAGAGCCCAAACAACCGATAAAGAATTGTTGGAAATCAGGACTAAGCTTTTGAAATTTACAACAATTCGTTTTATTGAGTTTGATGTAATTAGAGAACCATCATCAAAAAAAGATGTGGAGGGAGATATTCAGTTTCTTTCCTTGGAAGTAGATTGTAGAGATGGTTATGTTGGAAGAATATCCCATAGTTTTGAAAAAGGCGACCATTCAATACAAGGTTTCTATCGCAACTACTCCAAAAACACTTATAACAGAGCTTTCTTTATTGGTAAATTAGCAGACAACTATATTTATAATGAAAATAAGGCAAAAGAGGATAGTCAAATTGAATTAAATTTAGATCAAAAGGATATTGATATTCAGAAAATAGAAGAGAAACAAGAGAAGAAAACCTTCAGTTCAAGAATTAAAAAACTATTTTTTTGGAAGAAAATTAGGTAGGTAATAAAATAGTTTGTAGTTTTGCACTCCCAAAATCAGAATAGAAATGGCAAAGAAAACAAAAGACGCAAGAATTCAAGTTATCATGGAGTGTACAGAACACAAGACATCAGGCATGCCTGGTACATCTCGCTATATAACAACTAAATCGAAGAAAAATACACCAGGACGTTTAGAGTTAAAGAAATATAACTCAATCCTAAAGCGTGTAACAGTACATAAAGAAATTAAATAAATCTACGGAGGAATTAAGATATGGCAAAGAAAGTAGTTGCAACATTAAAAACAACCACAGGTAAAAGTTACGCTAAGGTTATTCGTATGGCTCGTTCTCCTAAAACAGGTGCTTATGCCTTTAAGGAAGAAATCATTGTTTCAGAGCATGTTCAAGATTATTTGGCAAAGAAATAATACATAATAAATATAGATTGATATGTAGTTAAGAAGTTGTCTTTCTGTAAGGGAAGGACAACTTTTTTATTATTTGAAGCTTAAGGTATTAATATTTTTCTTATTTTAGCGGATTATTAAATTAAAGAATGTATCATGGGAGTTTTTTCATTTTTTTCAAAGGATAAAAAAGAAACGTTAGACAGTGGTTTAGAAAAGACAAAGAAATCTGTATTTTCTAAAATCTCTAAAGCAATAATTGGAAAGTCTAAGGTAGATGAAGAAGTCTTAGATAACCTTGAACAAATACTTGTTGAATCTGATGTTGGAGTCGAAACCACCATTAGAATAATTGACAGGATAGAGAAAAGGGTTTCAAAAGATAAGTATTTAGGAACATCTGAACTTAATATAATATTAAAAGAAGAGATTGTTGAGCTTCTCCAAGAAAACGAATTAGAGGAGAGAGAAAGTTTTGCATTTCCAGATGGGAAAGAACCGTATGTAATTATGGTTGTAGGGGTAAATGGAGTAGGCAAAACAACAACAATAGGGAAACTAGCATATCAATTTAAAAAGGCAGGTAAGACCGTTGTTTTAGGAGCAGCCGACACCTTTCGTGCAGCTGCAGTTGATCAAATAACCATTTGGGCAGAAAGGGTAGGAGTGGAAATCGTTTCTCAAGGAATGAATGCCGACCCTGCATCAGTTGCTTTTGACACCCTCAAATCAGCAGTTGCAAAACACGCAGATGTTGTAATTATTGATACCGCAGGAAGATTACACAATAAAATAGGACTAATGAATGAATTGTCGAAGATTCATAATGTGATGCAAAAGGTTATTCCTAATTCCCCTCACGAGGTGCTTTTAGTGCTTGATGCATCAACAGGTCAAAATGCAATAGAACAAGTAAAACAATTTACTGCCGTAACACAAGTTAATGCCTTAGCCTTAACTAAGCTTGACGGAACTGCAAAGGGAGGAGTTGTAATAGGTATTTCCGACCAATTCAAAATTCCTGTAAGATATATAGGGCTTGGAGAAAAGATGGAAGACCTTCAGCTTTTCAATCGCCAAGCTTTTGTTAATAGCCTATTTGAACAATAAATCAATAAACTAATAAAATTAAAAATGAAACTAACCAGAATCTTATTATTCACTTTTCTTTTTTCAACCCTAATGGTGAATGCTCAAGAAAAAACAGAAAACAATTCACAAACAAAAAAACATAATTTCTCAATGGATTTAGGATATTCTTATAGATTATCAGCAGAACCAAATGAGTTATTTCAAAATCAAACCTATAATTCGGATCATTATAGTAAGCTTAGACACGGATTTCAAATCAATTTTGCTTACGATTATGCATTCAAACCATCCTTAGCTTTTGGATTTAAAACATCTGCCTTCACATCTGGAAACTCTCTATCTTCTGATGCTGATTTACTAGCAAACTCAGGTGTAAATGTGAAAGATGATATGTATATTTTCTATGTAGGACCATCTTTCAAATACATTTTCCCAATATTTTCAGATAGATATAACTTTTATGCAAGAGCAACAATAGGATATATGTCTCTTAGAAATTCAGAAATAAAGGTTGGGATTTCTCCTACACTAACGTCTATTTCTCAAAGTTCAGTTTACACTGGCCATAACTTTGGCTGGGGAATAGATGGAGGAATAGATTATTCAATAAATGATTTCCTATCAGTTGGTTTTAATGCAGGGCTTCTTGGAGCAAATATTAATAAATTAACTGTTGGAGAAGATAAGCAAACCTTAAAACATTCGGAAAGTCTTTACCGTTTAGACTTTTCACTAGGAGTTAGAATAAAACTATAATAAAACAAAGATGAGTTTAAATATAAATATCGTTACTTTAGGTTGTTCAAAAAACACAGTAGATTCAGAATTCTTGGCAGGTCACTTACTTAAGAAAGGACATAATGTAACTTTTGAAGGGACAAAGCAATACTTCGATATTGTTATTGTTAACACTTGCGGATTTATTGGTGATGCCAAAGAGGAATCAATTAATAATATATTACTTCAATGTGCATTAAAGCAAACCCAAAAGGTAGGTAAAGTAATTGTTTGTGGCTGTCTTTCTCAACGCTATATGGCAGACTTAAAAGAAGAAATACCAGTAGTTGACGAATTTTTTGGAGTATTTGAATACGAAAAGATATTAGAATATCTCGATACCGACGTAAAAGGGTCTTATTATACCGAAAGAGCAATTAGCACTCCAAAACATTACGCTTACTTAAAGATTGCAGAGGGTTGTGATAGGAATTGTTCGTATTGTGCTATTCCATTAATTAGAGGAAAGAACATATCTAGACCAATTGAAGATTTGGTTGAAGAAGCAAAAAGACTAGTTAAGTCAGGTGTAAGAGAGATAATTCTTATTGCACAAGACACTACCTATTATGGACTCGATATTTATAAAGAAAGAAGACTTGCTGACCTATTAAGAGAGCTGGTAAAGATTGAAGATTTGAAGTGGATTCGTCTTCAATACACCTATCCAAACCAATTTCCATTAGATGTAATTGAACTAATGCAAAAGCAAGAGAAGATATGTAATTATATTGATTTACCTCTTCAACATATAAGCGATTCAATCCTTTCTTCAATGAATAGGAATATTACATCAGAAGAGACTAAAAACTTGGTTAAGGAAATCAGAAGCATTGTTCCTGATATTGCATTTAGAACAACTTTTATTGTTGGCTATCCTGGTGAAACTGAAGAAGACTTTGAAAACTTGAAATCATTTGTTTCAGAAATGCGTTTCGAGAGAATGGGTTGTTTTATTTATTCTCCCGAGGAAGGAACTCCGGCTTATGAGCTAGAAGATGATGTTTCAGATGAAGTAAAACAAGAGCGTTTCGATGAAATATTAGATATCCAACAAGAAATATCATTAGAAATCAATCAAACCAAGATAGGAAAAGAAATTGAGGTTGTTGTTGATAGAAGAGAATTAGATTTTTGGATAGCAAGAACACAGTACGATAGTCCTGAGGTTGACAATGAAGTTCTAATATCTGATATATATAAATTGGAAGTAGGAAAGTTCTATAATATTAGGATAATTGATGCTGTTGAATTTGATTTAATAGGTGAAATTATCTAAAATTTTCCAAAGGATATAATATTTCTTGGTTTTTCCCGATATATAAGAGATTGGTACTAGATAAGCGATTAAATGGTATTGATAATATAATTTATTAATAGTAAAAAACAGAATAATGGAAGAGGAATATAAAATAATCAAAGCCCTAATTGAAGAAAACAAAAACGAAGAGGCTATTGAGAAACTAGACGATATTATTTCAAAAGACGATAAGCAAGAAATGGCTTATTATTTAAAAGGAAACATTCACAGGAAAAAGCAAGACTGGGCAAATGCTATAAATAACTATGTCAAGGCAATAGACTTAAATCCTGATTCACCTGCCGTTCAAGCAAAGAACATGTGCATTGAGGTCTTAGATTTCTTCAACACTGATTTGTATAACCATTAAGTCTTTCCTATTAATAATAAAAATCAAATGACAGACACTGAACTATTCGAATTACTTAAAGATATAAGTACTAGAGAAAAAGGGTTCACTGTCTTAGTTCACGATTTTAAAGAAAGAGTTTATTGGCAGATAAGACATATGGTTTTATCTCATGAGGACTCCAACGATTTGGTTCAAGAGGTTTTTATTAAAGTATTTCAAAATATAGATTCTTTCAAAGGCGATTCCACCCTATCAACTTGGATATACCGAATTGCGTTAAATCATACCCTTAATTTTCTTTCATCAAAACGCCAACGTCATAGGTTTCGATTCACCTCAATTGAGGATACAATGTTCGAAAGCTTAAAGTCTGATACTAGTTTTGAGGCAGACGAAGTTGAACTTAAGCTTCAAAAGGCAATTCTCCTTCTTCCAGATAAGCAGCGATTGGTTTTCAACTTGCGTTATTACGATGAAATGCCATTTAAAGAAATGGAGAAAATATTAGAAACAACAGAAAGTTCATTAAAAGCAACCTATCATTTTGCTGCAAAGAAGATAAAAGAGCAGCTTTTAAAAGAAGAAATTGTTAAATTCGACTTCCCTGATTAAACCTTTCACAATTTTATCAGTCTAATATACAAAATCCAGAAATGATGGCTAAGAACAAATCACCATTTAAAGTATCAAATAACTATTTCGAGGACTTGGAAAAAGAGATACTTGCAAAAGTAAAACTAAGTCCAAAGAAGAAATACTTATTCCCTAGCAACAAAGCTCTAATAAGATATGCTGCAGCATTATTATTGTTATTGTCCGTTGGAGGTATGGTATTATTGATTGAGCCCTCTGATTTAAGTGATGCTTCAAAGCAAATCTCACAATCACAAATAATAGATTCAAGAAGTCAAAAGGCTGAAAGCTTAGTGATAGATGAGCCTATTGTTTCTTCTAATGAAACAGAAAGTTTCAAAAATGAAATCCATAAGCCTCAAACACAAATAGAGGAACAAGCTTTTCAAGAATTAGAACTTACAGAAGAAGAATTAGATTATTTAGAGTATTACTTAGAGATGGATGTATTAAATGATTATTTAACATATAACGATGTAAACTTATGAAAATGAAAAGATTAGTTTTAATGTTGGTTCTTTCTCTTATGGCTATTCCAACAATAAACGCACAAATACAAAAAAGAGATCAGACTTGCGATGTTCCTAATAGACAAGGAACAAAAAGGCATTCTATGGATAACTTCAAAAATAAAATGAAGGTTAACAAAATAGCTTACTTAACCGATAAGCTTGACCTAAGTGTTGAAGAGGCTCAAAAGTTTTGGCCAATATTCAATAATTATGAAGATGAAATGAATGCGGTAAGAGAAAAAATGAGACCAAGAGATACTACCAAAGAAGGTTTTCCTATGCGTCCTGATTTTCTTAAGATGACAGAGAAAGAAGCTCAAGATATGATTAATCGACACCTAAAATCAAAAAGAGAAATCATTGATATTCAAGATAAATACTCAAAAGAATTTAAAAAAGCTATTCCAACGCAAAAAATTATGATGCTATTTATGTTGGAAAAAAGATATATGAGTGATGTAATTGGTAAGTCTTGGAAAAACCATAGAGGTGACTGCACCAATAATACAAATAAGACTGATAGAAATCCTGAAGGCAAGAGAGCAAAATCCCATAGAAGATAAAACCCACACAAATTAAGTTAAATTAAGTCCTTATATAAGAATCCTAACTCTTCGTTTCAAGAAATTAAAACGAAGAGTTAGGATTTTCTTTCTTCGTTTCATTTTCCTAACTCTTCGTTTTAATTTCTTAAGTCTTTGTTTCACTTTTTTTGCTCTTTCAGTCGTGCGGTATATGTTATGCCGCAATTCTTTATTATTAGGATATGTTATCCGAAAGATTATTCATTATATCTATAACCATTCTTTGATGATTCATTAATCCAATAATCATATTCCTTTAAATTGGTATCAGTACCTATTCCATGTAAATAACACATCCCTAACCAATATTGACTAACAGAGCTTGTTTGCCATCTTGATAAGACATAAACAAAATAATAGCCATTGTAATGATAAAGGCTATGGAATAGAATAAAAGATTTTTCATTTTCGTGGTTTTTTAATGAAATAACGGATTAAAAATCCTTATAGTAATATAGTGCGGCATTATAAATACCGCACGACGGATTCTTTAACACTAAATAACTCGCTATCTTTCATC
>DUQY01000141.1 GCA_012837565.1 Bacteroidales bacterium
CAATGAAAGTGAAGTAACCTTATATATTAAAAAGAAAGTGAAGAAAAGTCTCTTGCCAAAGATTATATATGTTTAAAATATAAATAATATTTTCCTTTATTCTAATCTCAAAAACTGCACCCTAACTCCTTCAATAAAATTTAAACTATCAACCACCTTAATTGAATTGGATTTCCTAACCACAAATTCTAAATAACAATCATTCTCGAAGCGATGATTCATTTGCTGAAGATCATTTTCTTTCATAACTCTCATAACATCATTCATAAGAATATATTCAAAGCTAACCCCATAAACTTCATCAACAGTTTTCTCAATAATTACTGCATTCTCCAACGCATCTAAAGCTGCTTGTTTATAGGCTTGAATAAGTCCACTAACTCCTAACTTTACACCTCCAAAATACCTAACAACCACAACTAAAACATTAGTTAAATCCTTAGAAAGCAACTGACCATAGATAGGTTTTCCACCTGTCGAGGATGGCTCACCATCATCATTCATTCTAAAAATAGATTTGTCCTGACCTAAAATATAAGCATAGCAATGATGACGAGCATCGAAAAACTCCTTCTTAATATCTTTAATAATATCTTTAATCTCATCAGTGTCTTTAACTGGAAAAGCAAAAGAAATAAACTTACTCCCCTTTTCTTTATAAATACCCTCCGATTTCTCTTCAATAGTAAGAAAGCTATCATCAAACATAATTACTATTTATTAATGTATTTCTCAATCCAGTCTTCTCCAAATAAAATCTTTTCCATAGGCTTTCTCTCTAACAAATTCTTAGGTGAAAGAAGACCTTTCTTAAAAAACTTATTACCAACCAAAACATTAGCCTCATCCCACAAGTTTTTATTCATAAATTCCATTAAAGTGAATCTCCCACCCTCAACAATTAGAGAAGAGGCTTTAATATCATTATATATATAATGTATAATCTGATCAAGAACTTTTTTTTCAAAATCCAATTTTACATAAGTAATCTCTCCATCAACAAAATCCTTTATCGAATTAAAAATAATTGTTTTTTGAGTATTATCCATAAAAAAACAATCCTTAGGAATGGTTAACTCCCTATCGATAGTCATGCGAATAGGATTAGAGCCATAATAATGGCGAACATTTAACCTAGGATTATCATTAATAATAGTATTCTTTCCTACTAAAATGCAGTCTTCCATAGCTCTTTGTTTATGAACCCATAGCTTTAAAGCATCATTAGTAATCCAATAAGGCTCTATGCTCCCCTCTCTTCTATCAATATCCATAAATCCATCTAAGGTTTGAGCCCATTTCAAAATTATATAAGGACGGTTTTTCTCATGTCTAGAAAAAAACCTTTTATTCAATTCTCTACCCTCTTTTTCTAAAACTCCAGTTATAACCTCTATTCCTGCATCCTTAAGAATCTTAATTCCACCACCAAAAACCTTAGGGTTAGGATCAGTATTGGAGATAACAACTCTTCTAATTCCACTATTAGCAATTAAATCTGCACAAGGAGGAGTTTTCCCCCAATGTGAGCACGGTTCAAGATTAACATAAAGTACAGAATCTTTTAGCAAAGTCTTATCTTCAACAGAATTGATAGCATTTGGCTCAGCATGGGAAAGTCCGTAAGCCTTATGGTACCCCTGGCCAATTATCTCATCCTTATAAACAACCAAAGCTCCCACCATAGGATTAGGGCTTACACTACCCCCTCCCAAACCAGCCAGTTCCAAACACCTTCTAATATATAGTTCCTCTTTCATAGTATAGTAATAATTTACAAATTTAAGCTTTTTTCCCAAAATAGGAAGAAGTAAAATAAGCGAGAGGTAAAATTACAATAAGCCTTGGCATGTTGAGAGGGCATTTATTATAACAAAAAGGGTTTAGAGATAAGACGCTATAACAATTTAATGAAACGCTGTTTTAAAAAAATGAAACGCTGTTTCAAGAAATTAAAACAGCGTTTCATAAAGACCTAATCTTTACGAATTTATATCAAGCCTTTTTACTCTATTTTGTATGAATAAACATAAAAGATTATTACAAGTTTTGAGATAGATTTTTGATGCCGCATAGTCAAAGTCAGAAAAAAGAAAAAAGTAAAATAAGCGATAAGTAAAAATGTATATATCTTTGCAAAAAAAATATAGGAGATGAGGATAGCTTCAAATAAGGTTAGAGATATAAAAATATTTGCACAAAAGGAATTAAAGGATATCTATTCGGAACAAGAGATAAGATCTATGATATGTCTTCTGATAGAGCATTTCACTGGACTTGACTCAATAAAACAAAGCATTGAGCCTCAAACTACTGTTTTGGAATCAGACCTACTTAAACTCAATTTTGCAATAAAGGATCTTAAGAAAGAGAAGCCTATTCAGTACATTATGGGGAAAACCAATTTCTACGATTTAGAAATACTTCTTAACCAAAAAGTACTAATACCAAGACCAGAAACAGAAGAGTTAGTTGATTTAATAATGAAGGAAAATAAAGATAGAAAAGACTTAATGATTGCTGACTTAGGCTGCGGAAGTGGTGCTATTGCATTAGCCCTAAAAAGCAAAATACCTTTAAGCAAGATATATGCTTTTGATATAGAGGATGAGGCTATTGAGCAAACAAAGGAAAATGCTATAAGACTAAATTTAAAAATAGAAGTTCATAATAAAGATATCTTAAACCCTTCTTTCACACAAGAAGAATTTGATATAATTGTTTCTAACCCCCCTTATGTTATGGAAAAGGAAAAGTCATTAATGAGAAACAATGTTCTAAACTACGAACCTCACAAGGCTCTTTTTGTTGAAAACAACGATGCATTAATTTTCTATAAAGCAATAGCTGAGTTTGCAAAGACCAACCTAAAACCCAAAGGAAAGATATACCTTGAAATCAATGAGAACTTAGCTAAAGAAACAGCGGACTTGTTTTCTCTAATGAATACTGAAATAAAAAAAGACATATTCGGAAGAGATAGGTTTATAATTGCTTCAAAGCCATAAGCCAACAATCCGAATAGGTCTTTACATAACAAACTTATTTGCTGAGAATTAACTTTTTTAATTGACAATCAACTTCTTAGTCTGAGAATATTTACCATTTCTTAGTTTAAGAAAATAAGTTCCTTTCTTAAATGAAGAAACATCAATCCCTACTTCTAACTTAATACCAACAGGTTTTTCAACAATCCTCATAATCTCTCTTGATTGAATATCATAAATACTAATTTCAATTTCACCCTCCACTCCAACTAAACTAATTATTGTCTTTTCGTTAGTTGGGTTAGGATAAACCATTAAACTAATTACATTATCAACAACATTTGCAGGCAATGAAATTTGAATTGATTTTAAAGAATAGAAATACTGACTTGTATCAAAAGACCATGCATCTGCGTCTAAACTATAATTTGTTCCCTGAATATCATATTTAAGCATATGGGAATAGTTTTCGAAATAAATTAGTGTGTAGTTTGCAGGACTTGGCTTTGGTTTCAAAAGCTGATCAGATGTGTAATTATAGTCGAAATCATGAATTACTTTTTGACTACATAACCAAGCCTCATTATAGAACAAATAAGTTTCAGCAAGTACTTGATTTGTATAAACATCATAATAGAAAGAATCAATATTATGAAGGTTCCATGCTTCATTACCATACATATAAGTATATTGTGATAATTTTAAATTATTAGTATTATATGATATTTCGATTTTATTATAAGGTGTCCAGTTTGTGTTATAATAATAACTATAGCTTTCCAATAGCTGCTCAGTTAATAAGTTATCTGAATTGTAAGTAAAGTATGTTTTAGTCCCATAAACCAAAGTAGCAGTATCATTATAGCTTTCAAATAAAGAATAGGTCATATTATTATTTGGATCATATGTGTTAGAGACTCTACTTCCTAAGTAATCATTATCACCAGCATTATCAAAATAATATGTGTTTTCATTAACTATTAAATGATTGTTATTATAGAAATATTCAATTCTTGTAGAAAGAATCCAATCATTCAAGTCTCGATTAAAATAATAGTTAATCTCTCTTGATTTTAAATCATTAGTGTACTCCTGAGTTCTTTTTGAATTAGAAAGCCAAACATTATCAATCTTAACACTCATAACATCTTGAATAAGCCTACGGTTATTATCATAAGTATATTCAGTTAACTCATGAGGCCTAAAGCAATTAGAGTCATAATCCCAAATATGGAAAAGTGAACTAAGGAGTAAGCTATCCTGGTTATAGGTATTAACAATCTTATGAAAGACATCTTTAATTAAAATAAGATTTCCCCTTTCGTCATAATCAAAAATAGTAGGTTCACCTGGAGCTAAAAAATGCACAATACTATCCAAAGCCATAAGCTGGAGAATAGTTTTAGAGGATGATTTCGACTCCCCTTTCTCAACAATAGTTTGAGAAAACGTATTTTGTATCCCGAATAAAATGAAAAACAAAATAAAAAAATAATACTTTTTCATATCATTAAACTTTAGTTTATAATATGCAAATATAATCAATCAAAGAGGCGAAACCTAATTTATTTTATAGAGATTTTTAGAAAAAGTTATTAGAAAATATCAAACTAGTTTTTTAATTTTTACCTAAAAACCATTCTGGTCAACAATTAGTACTTTTGAAATTATAATCTCCTAATAACCAACACACGATACCAAGTTATATACAGCATAATCTTTATTTACATCTTAGGCATTATTCATATTAGAATCTTTGTATCTTTGCAAAGAATTTTTCATGCGTTTGGAAGGGTTATTTCTAGTAAATAATTCTTCCAAACGCTTTTTATTGAGAAACATAACTATTAATAAATAAATACACAACAAAGAGAAAATGAGTCAAGAAAACGTTTTTACAGTTAAAAGCCAAGTAGCAGACCCTACTACCTTAGGACTTTTTGGATTAGCATTAGTAACCATGGTTGCTGCTTCAAACAAATTAGGCCTAACCACAGATGTATCAGGAATTATACCATGGGCAATATTCATAGGAGGTATAGCTCAAATCATTGCCAGTATTTTCGACTTTAAACATAATAATCTATTTGGAGCAACAGCTTTTTCAGCTTATGGATTATTTTGGATAGCAGTATCATTTACCTGGATGATCAACTTAGGATTCTTCGGAGAGCCAATGAAAGAGGCGTTAGATATGAAACAATTTGGATTTGCCCTTCTAGGATTCTTTATCTTCTCACTCTTTATGACAGTTTCCACTCTTAAAATGAATCCAGTAATGCTAATATTAATGCTATTTATCGATTTACTCCTTTTTGCACTTATGATGTACACCTTCACCCATTCACACACATGGGGATTTGTTGCAGGCATTGCAGAGGCAGCAACCTCATTACTATCTTTTTATATGATGGGAGCAAAATACCTTAACACTTTCTTTGGCAAAACAATAATACCAGTAGGAAAGCCAATGATTTAAACCTTTGTAATTCTATAAAGAATAAATTTTATAATACCTTGAATTAATTTATTGATTCAAGGTATTGTTTTTATAAGGTGCCACCTATACATATAGCAAGCTGATACCTTACTAAAACGAATCTTAGAATGAGAGAATTAAATCCTTGTTTTGGGAAATTAATATGCAAAAAAGAAGAACCAATAAAATACGAAAAGAATTTAAAAATATAATCCTATTAAAATAAAGCATTGTATTTGTCGAATAGATTTAGTCTTATTTGATTTAAAACTAAAATAAGGTGTGCTGATAAGAAAAAGCACACCCTAAGTTAAAATATTTGATAAATTATGTTTATCCCATAAATGGATAACGATAATCTGTTACTGCTAATAATGTTTCTTTTACACATCTTGGACTTAACCAGCGATATAGGTTTAGTTCTGAGCCAGCCTTGTCGTTGGTTCCAGATTTTCTAGCTCCTCCAAATGGTTGGTTACCTACAACTGCTCCTGTTGGTTTATCATTGATATAGAAGTTACCCGCTGCATAGCGAAGTTTATCTAATGCTACATCTATTGCATAACGGTCTTTTGAGAATATGGAGCCTGTTAGTGCAAATGGTGAAGTAGTGTTACAAAGCTCAAGAGTTTCTTCGTATTTTTCGCCATCATATAAATAAACAGTGAATACTGGGCCGAAGAGTTCAGTTTCCATTGTTTCATACTTAGGATTTGTTGTAACAATTATGGTTGGTTCAATAAAATACCCTATTGTTTTATCTCCCTTTCCACCAACTACAACCTTGGCTTCAGTGGAATTATGTGCTCTTTCAACATATTTCATGATATTATCAAATGATTTCTCATCGATAACTGCATTAACATAGTTGCTCATCTCTCTAACGCATCCTACTTTTATTTCAGAGGTCATTTCTTTTATAAGTTTAAGAGTTTCTTCCCAAATAGCAACAGGCACATATCCTCTTGATGCAGCAGAACATTTTTGTCCTTGGTATTCAAAAGCACCTCTAACAATTGCAACTGCTAAGTCTTTTGGTTCTGTTGTTTTGTGAGCAAAGATAAAGTCTTTTCCTCCTGTTTCTCCAACAATCTTTGGATAGGTATTATAGTTATTGATATTGTCACCTATTTGTTTCCAGAAATTATTAAAGGTTGTGGTTGAACCTGTGAAATGAATTCCTGCTAAGTGTTTTGAAGCAAAGCAAACATCTGATATAACTGAGCCAGAACCAGGAACAAAATTAATTACGCCATCAGGAACACCTGCCTCTTTAAATAACTTCATTAAGTAATAGTTAGAAAGAATAGCTGTTGTTGCTGGCTTCCAAACAGTAACATTACCCATAATAACTGGTGCAATGTTTAGGTTACAAGCAATTGCAGTGAAATTGAAAGGAGAGATTGCATAAACAAAACCCTCTAACGGACGATATTCTAAACGATTTATTGCTGTATTGTCGCTCATTGGTTGTTGAGCGTATATTCTTGATGCATAATAAGCATTGAAACGAAGGAAGTCAATTGCTTCACATGCTGCGTCAATTTCTGATTGGTAAGGGTTTTTTGCCTGACCTAACATTGTTGAAGCATTAATTAAATTACGATATTTCTTAGATAACAACTCTGCCACCCTTAGCATAATGGAGCAACGTTCAATCCAATGAAGATTTGCCCATTGACTTTGAGCCTTAAGTGCAGCCTCAATTGCCATTTCAACAACTTCAGGAGTTGCCATATGATAGGTTGCCAAAACATGATTATGCTCCGTTGGCATAACAACCTTACCCATTTTTCCTGTCCTAATTTCTTTCCCACCAATAATTAATGGTATCTCAATGGTTGTGTTGTACTGTCTTTCAAGCTCTTGTCCTAAAGATATCCTTTCAGGAGAATTTGGAGCATAACCCATTACCACTTCGTTTTTGGGCCTTTCAAAAAAGAATGTTGTGTTGTTCATAATATAATAATTTTAAATGATTAATACTGTCTTTTAGCATAGAAACTAAAATTCAATTCTGCAAATATATATTTTGTTTTTGGTATTTACAAATTTATCCTTACTTTTGTAACACTATAGATAGAACGAAAATGAATAAAGAACTAAGTGAAATAAACTCCGACATTAGTTCCGATGAAATTACAATCATCGGGATATCAACCTCCATTGCTGGACTTTCATTAGTTCAAAAAATAAACTCCCTATTCCAAACTAATCTCAAACTCTTCAGAGACTTCGAAAGCTACGACAAAGAACTAGACCAAATATCCTTTTTCAAAAACTATTACTACTATAATTCACCATATAGGCTAAAGAATTTTCTTCTTTCCAACAAAAATAACGAAAATCTAATACTTATAAAGGACAAGAACCTTCTTAAAGAAAAAAAAGCATTCGACTATCTATATATACTTATAGGTAGAGACCATTTGCGACATGCCACATCGCTTATTCAATCAATCAAAAACATTCCAAACATATCGCTAATAAGAACAATTTATCCTCAAGAAACACCAAATACTAACCCTTCTGCAAAACAAAAAGAACCTAAAGCACAAAACCTAAATCTTTTCGAGAGTAATTTAGAAGTTAAACCTAAAAGAGTAGTCAACAAAAAACCAAAGAAAGACAATGTAAGTATAACTAATATTATTCAGGACATAGACTATAATTTAGGGCATACAATGTATGAGAAAAGGTTATTCTTAGGATTTAAACTTAGACTTAGTGATAAGTTATTATGCCAAATAAATAAAACAATTACATGTTTTGGATTAGAAGACATAAAAACAATAAGACCAGAAAACTACCACCTAACCCTTTGCTTTATAGGCAACACAAGCAAAAAGCAAATGAATAAGATAAAAGTTATTGTTCAAGGAATATTAGAACAAGAGTATAAAAAAGATATAGATATTGTAATTAATGGAGTAGATTTTTTTGAAGAAAGAGATAATATGGTATCATTATATTTGAAATTTGAGAGAAACTCAGAACTAATAAACCTCAATCATAAGATTAAAGAAGCCTTAAAAAACAAAAACTTATATAATATCAATCGAGACTTCATACCTCACATAACCATAGCAAAGATTAAAAACCTTAGAGATAAGACAAAAAAAGAAGATATAAAGAAACCATTTGGGAAGGAATCAGAAAGAATCAAGCTATCCCCTGTTATACTTTTTGAAAGCATAACAATCGATAACACAACAAGGTACGATGTGCTTCAATTATTTGACATACCAGAACACCTACAACTTTAAGGCATATATCCCATTCTTAATATACTCAACCCAAACTTTCTAAAAAACCAATAGACTCCATCTTAAAACTAAAATGTTATTCAACCACTC
>DUQY01000142.1 GCA_012837565.1 Bacteroidales bacterium
GCAATAAAATCTCCTTTTGACGATTTATAATGTATAATCTATATTATAATATTGATTGATGAAGTTGGATAATATATGCCATGTGGGAGTATATTGTATGATTTTGTTGGATATATAAGGGAGTTAGGCATAATTTGAATGAACGATACTACAACAAATATTATCAATGAATAAGGAAGAACTGATAGAATATTTTAAAGACAATGACGAAATTGATATTTACTATGAATATCTATTAGGACAGGATGTCTGGTATTTTGAAAAGGTCAGTCAAGAGTCAAGTAAGGTCTATGATGATTTTAAACGTTTCATTTCAAGAAAACTGAATGTTCCGTTTAATAATATTTCTATAGTCGGCAGTGCCAAAACAAAATATAGTTTTTCACCCAACAAAAACTTCTCTGAGTTTCATGAGAAATCTGATTTTGATTTAATTATAGTATCAAGCAAAATCTTTAATTCCCTTTGGCAAGCATATAGAAACATAGCATCTTCAGCTCACTTGAACGGATATGGACATATAGCCTCAAATATTTTCAATAATTTTATCAGTATTAAGGAAGATGACCCTAATTATGGAAATAAAATTATTGAGGATTGGCAAAAAACAATATTAGAATTTAAAGCAGAGCTTCAACTGACTTTTGAGATAACACACGAAATAAATTATAGAATATACAGTGATTGGGAATCCGTAGAAGATTACCATTTAAAAGGTCTTCGAAAACTTAAAACATTGATTTATGAAACTAATTGAACAAATAGATATACAACCTCAAAGTACAAAATGGTTATACGACCTTAATGAAAAGGGATTATTAGAAGTTGATAATTCATTTCAACGTAACTATGTATGGACGAGTAGGCATCAGGTAAAACTGATAGAGTCAATCTTATTGGGATATCCTATTCCTGAGATTTACTTATGGAATATTGGCACAGATGAAGATACTGGTGACACAAAATATTCAATTATTGATGGTCAACAAAGATGTGGTGCAATATTTCAATTTATTGCTAATACTTATAAATTAAAAGAAGGCTATTTGGGTAGTAATGGGTCTGTCTGTGCAAGAATAAAAAACCGTTTTTTTCGAGACCTTGAAACTGATGATAAAAAAGCTATTTGGTCTTATCTGTTTTCGATTAGATTAGTTAGAAATTTGGTTGACCGTTCTGATATCGTAGACATGTTTTTGAGGTTAAATAGTAATAACATGACTTTAAATCCTCAAGAATTAAGAAACGCAGAATTTGAAGGTGAGTTTATGAATTTAGCTTCTACTTTATCAGAACTTGAATTCTGGGCTGATATTTTTAGTGTGTCTGATAGAAGGAGGATGAGAGATATTTCATTTGTCAGTACATTGTTAGTGTTTATGAAAAAAGGAATTGAAGAAGAAATTAGCAATACAAATTTGAACCTAATATATGACCTATACAATGATGAATATCCGGATAAAGATTCAGATGAAATAAGATTTAAGGAAGTAATCAATGAGATTGATAAAATCATTACAAATAATGATGAGAGAATTAAGATACTCCGCAGGCAGGTTCATTTTTACTCTTTATTTACAATGGTGTACGAGTTTACATTGGGAGGTAAAATATTAACTGAAACTCAGATTGAAAATTATCAGAAGTTTATTGATAATTATGACAATGATGAAGTTTTGGTGAAATACTTTCCAAATGCAATGGAA
>DUQY01000143.1 GCA_012837565.1 Bacteroidales bacterium
AAATATACACGTTTATTTATTAATGTCAAAAATAAGGGGATTGAAATTATTCATATATTTGCATAATGAAAATACCAAGTTTAGAAGAAAAAGAATTTATAAAAGAAAACATAGAAGCAAACACTACAAAGCTTTTGCTACAACCTGAAAAGGAGAATATTGATATCAAACTCTGCGTAAGACAGATTGAAGGTTACAAAAAAGCAGAGGAAAAGTTCCCTTCACTATTAGAAAACCAGGATATAATTTTCCCTAAGAAGATTAACCTCGAACAAACCTCATCGGAGCAAACAGCAAAATACAAGGCATCACTTTTCCCAGAAGAATCGACCCTAAGAGACCTTACCTCTGGCTTTGGAATTGATGATATATTCTTTGCAAAGAAACTAAAGCAGGTTTTCTACCACGAAATAGATTTGGAACTTGCAGACATAGCTATATATAACTTTGAAATTCTTGGGTTAAGCAATATTGAAGTTATTAAGGGAAATAGCATAACAGATATTAGCCAATATGAAGAAACTGATATTATATATCTCGACCCTTCAAGAAGAAATGAAGACCATAAAAAAGTATTTCTTCTTAAGGATTGCCAACCTTCTATTATTGGTCTTATACCTCAATTGTTTGAAAAAGCAAAGACAATAGCCCTTAAACTCTCTCCTATGTTAGAGGTAAAGAGTATGTTAAGAGAGTTAACAAACATTAAGGAAATACATATTATATCGGTAAGGAACGATTGCAAAGAATTATTCGTCGTTTTGGAAAAAGACTTCACAGAAGAAATAAAATACCATTGCATTGACTTTGATTCTAATGATAAACAAATAGACTTTTCATTCACAAACAATCCTTCCTCTCCAAACATTGCAAACAAAAACGATATAAAAAGAGACGCCTTCCTTTACGAACCTAACGCATCGGTTATGAAGGCATCAGGTTATCACGTTATAACGGATCATTACCCAGCAAAGAAAATAGCTTCTCGTTCACACTTGTTTGTTTCAGAACAGAAGATTGAGAACTTCCCAGGAAGAACATTTATTATTACTACAATGTTCCCTTATAATCACAAGAACATCAAAACCCTATCAGAACGTTACCCAAAAGCTAATATAACAATTAGGAACTTCCCTCAAATGGTTGCAGATATAAGAAAACGCACAGGGATAAAAGATGGTGGAGATGATTACCTATTCTTTACAACTAATGCAGAAGGTGAAAAAATAATAATAGCATGCGAAAAGTTATAGTCACGCTCCTAACCATAATAATAAGCCTAAGCATATACTCTAATCTCTACTCCAATCCCATATTAAGACCTGATAATAATATTTTAAAAGTAGAACTCGATACGATATATCAGCAAATAGACACCCTAACTATTACCCTCTTGGTTTATCGCCCAATAAATGCTAATGCAGAGTTCACAACAATACGCCCTGACTCAAATGACACAAGAATAAAACTATCCGTTGCAGCTGCTTTCACAGGCAAGGACCTAAAAAGTATAATGGGTAAACATATTGAAAAAGGAATAGCTAAGTGGGGATATAAGTCAATAGCTAATGGATATGTTTCAATAATTGATAATAAAGTTTCAATAAGACCAATCGACCTTTCCCTCAAAGCAATGCAGACCAAAGCAATACGTAAGCAAGGCTACATATTCCAACAAATGCTACTTGTCCACGACTCTCTTGTAATGGATTGTAAGATATTTGGAGAAAGGAAAACCTACCGAAGAGCATTAGTAATCATTGACAACAAGCCCTGCATAATAGAATCTCAGCAGAGGATGAAGATAAATGATTTCTCAGCCTCACTAATCAAAATGGGCATTAAGACTGCAATTTGCTTAGATATGGGAACATGGAGCCATGGCTGGGTGCGTACAGAAACAGAGAACTATATCCCAATAGGCAAACTCACACAAAGCACCAAAGACCAAACAAACTGGCTTATATTTACAGATTAGCAAGCACACCCATAACATCCCCCTACTCATCGTACTCTTATTCTCAATCATTTCTGATAACTCCTCAAATCCCACAGTACTGTCTAACTGCATCTTAGGAACATATCTTTCTTGAAAAACTGAGTTAATAACAATTATCCTTTTCTTCTTAAAGTATTTAATTGCCATGGTATTATATTTTAAAGCAGTTAAAATAAATTTCAAAGGCTTAGTATACCCCGAAAATAGGCTATTTTCAACTAAAAACAGGCTATTTCTGACCTAAACTAAGAAGTATAAATCCAAAACAAGGAAGTATAAGCCCAAAACTAAGCAGTTAAAATATAAACACTCCCAAAAACTCTACTTTTGAGACATGCCATGGGCTTGATAAACCTAAAGCTAAGTCAAATATTGCTATACAATTAATGATGCAAAGTTTAGTGTTTTTATTTACCCACTCAAAACGTTATAGAACCGTAAAATGTTTGAATTTAATAGAAAAAAGGAACATAAAAATGAATCGCTGAAACAATTTACTGAATCAAAGATCTAATTTACTGAATCAAAGAAAGAATTTCTTGAATCAAAGAGTTATTTGGAGAATGATGGGGAAAGAAAAAAGGCAACTCAAATTAATGAATTGCCTCTAATATGTGTGGTAGTTAATCTAAGTATTGATTACTTGTTAACTTTAAATTTAGTTACTCCGTCTTTGATGAAAGATACAATTTGGTTTGCTGATGCAATTCCTGCGTTTAGGTTTGCCTCTGCTGTTTGTGCTCCCATTTTCTTTGGTGATGCAAAAACTCTTGGCGCAAATTGATTCAATTCTTCTTGGTTTGATGCTGGAATATCAGTACAGTATTTTAAATCTGTTCTCTCTGTAAGCAATTTAACCATTCCTTGTTCGTCAATAACTTCTTTACGAGCTGTGTTTATCAAGCATCCACCCTTTGGCATTTTTGATAATAGGTCAAAGTTAATTGATTTCTTAGTTTGTTCTGTTGCTGGAATATGAAGAGATACATAGTTACAGTTAGAATAAAGTTCTTCTATTGTTGAAGCTACTGTTACTCCTTCTGCTTTCATTTGTTCTGCTGGTACGAATGGGTCAAATGCCCAAACTTCCATTCCCATTGCTTTTGCTTTTGCAGCCACTAAACGACCTACGTGACCGTAAGCGTGGATACCAAGTTTCTTACCAATAAGTTCAGATCCTGTTGCTGGTGTGAAGCAAGTACGAGCCATATAGATCATCATTCCTAATGCAAGTTCTGCAACTGCGTTTGAGTTTTGTCCTGGTGTGTTCATTGCTACAATTCCTCTTTCTGTGCAAGCTGCAAGGTCAAGATTATCGTATCCTGCTCCTGCTCTTACTACAATTTTAAGGTTTTTTGCTGCATCGATAACTTCTTTTGTAACGTTATCTGAACGAACGATTAATGCATCCACGTCAGCTACTGCTTTGTATAGGTCATTAACGTCTGTATATTTTTCTAAAAGAGCTAGTTCAAAGCCTGCTCCTTCAACTACTTTTCTTATTCCGTCAACCGCTGCTTTTGCAAATGGTTTATCGGTTGCTACTAATACTTTTGTCATAATAATTATGCGTTTAATTTTTCAAATTCTTGCATACAAGCTACAAATGCTTCAACTGATTCTGTTGGACATGCGTTATAGATAGAAGCACGGAAACCACCTACCGAGCGGTGACCTTTAATTCCAATCATTCCTCTTTCTTTTGCAAATGCCATAAAATCTGCTTCTTTTTCTTTGTATTCTTCATTCATAACAAAACAAACGTTCATAATAGAACGGTCCTCTTTTACAGCAGTTCCTTTGAACATTTTGTTTCTGTCGATTTCGTTATATAGAAGGTCTGCTTTGTGAACGTTGATTTTGTTCATTGCTGCAACTCCACCAATTTCCTTAACCCATTTCAAAGTTTCGTGCATAACGAATATTGGGAATACAGGAGGTGTGTTGAACATTGATTTATCTCTAGTTTCTTTACCTACGTGAGTTTTGTAATCAACCATTGATTGAAGTTCTCTAACTCCATTTCAAATAAGGTCTTTTCTGATGATAACGAAAGTTACACCTGCTGGTCCAACGTTCTTTTGAGCTCCACCATATATCATAGCATATTTAGAAACGTCAACCGGACGAGACATAATATCAGATGACATGTCAGCTATAAGATTAACTGGACAATCGATATCAGTTTTTAGTTCTGTTCCGTAAATTGTGTTGTTAGTTGTGATATGGAAGTAATCTACATCAGTTGGGATAGTATAGTTTTTAGGAACATATGTATAGTTTTTGTCTTCAGAAGAAGCAACTACTTCAACTTGTCCGTAAAACTTAGCTTCTTTAACTGCCTTTTTTGCCCAAACACCTGTTTGAAGGAAAGCTGCTTTTGTTTTTAAGAAGTTAGCTGGAATGTGGAAGAATTGAGTTGAAGCACCACCACCTAAGAATAAAACTTCATAGTTTTCTGGGATGTTTAATAGTTCTCTCCACAAAGCTTCAGTTTCTGCCATTGTTCTTTCCCAACCTGGTGTACGGTGAGAAATTTCAAGTAGACCAATACCTGTGTTGTCGAAATTACGAATAGCTTCGATAGCTGATTCTACTGCTTGTTTTGGCAAAACGCAAGGACCTGCGTTAAAGTTATGTACTTGTTTCATTTTACTTTTGTTTTAAAGGTTTTATGTTAATTAATCTTCTAAATATAACTACTATATGTTTTTGCAAAGTTAAGACTTATTTTTTAAACAACAAGGAAAGAAATTAAATAAATTAATTCACTAATTAAATTAATTCGGTTTCTGATTTATTAGGTCTGAAAAAAATATATTACTTTTGCATAATATGAATTTAGAAAAACAATTAAACCTCCCGATATTTGAGATTGTTCAGCAAGTTGCAGACCAAATGCAAATAGAAACCTACGTTGTTGGTGGATGGGTGAGAGATGTGATATTGAAGAGAGAAAGTAAGGATGTTGATATTGTTTGCATTGGAAGTGGGATTGAGCTTGCAAGAAACGTTGCTAACAAGATAGGAAGGCATTCTAAGGTATCTGTATTTAAGAACTTTGGAACAGCTATGGTGAATTATTATGAGAATGGTACTAATTGGCAGATAGAATTTGTTGGAGCTAGAAAAGAGTCATATAGCCATGATAGCAGAAAGCCTATTGTGGAAGACGGCACATTAGAAGAAGACCAAAACAGAAGAGACTTCACCATTAACGCAATGGCTATATCGCTCAACAAAGCAACTTACGGCAATTTGATAGACCCTTTCAATGGATTAGAAGATATAGAGAACAAGATAATACAAACTCCACTCGACCCAGATATAACATTTTCCGACGACCCCTTAAGGATGATGAGAGCCATTAGATTTTCAACCCAGCTTAAGTTTTACATACATAACGATACCTTTGATGCAATCACAAGAAATGCAAACAGGATAGAGATAATCTCCCAAGAAAGGATAATAGATGAAATGAATAAGATGATTATGTCATCTACCCCTTCTTATGGATTTAAGCTAATGGAGAAATCAGGACTTTTAAACCTCATCCTTCCAGAACTAGTTGCCCTCAAAGGAAGTGACTATGTTGGAGAGAAGACCCATAAAGACAATTTCAAACACACACTTGAAGTTTTAGATAATATAGCACCAAATACGGATAACCTTTGGCTACGCTGGGCAGCAATTCTTCACGATATTGCAAAACCCCTTACCAAAAGATATGAACCTAGGGTAGGATTTACCTTCCATGGTCATGAAGTGAAAGGAGGCAGAATGGTTAAACATATATTCAAAAGGCTTAGACTACCACTTAATGAGAATATGAAATATGTTGAGAAGCTTGTTGGTATGCATCTTAGGCCAATAATTATTGCAGAAGACATTGTTACCGACTCGGCAGTTAGGAGATTACTCTTCGATGCTGGAGATGATGTTGATGACTTGATAACCCTATGCGAGGCTGATATTACTTCAAAGAACTTCCATAAGGTACAGAAGTTTAAAAGGAACTTTGAGATTGTGCGTCAGAAACTAATCTATTTGGAAGAAAGCGATAAGATAAGAAGATTCCAACCACCTGTGTCAGGAGAGGATATCATGAAGATATTTGATATAACACCTTGTAAGGAAATTGGAATAATAAAGACCAATATTAAGGATGCAATTTTGGAAGGAACAATTCCAAATGATAGAGAAGAGGCACTTAAATTAATGTATAAGGAAGCAGAAAAGCTTGGATTAAAACCTAAGAAATGAAAAAGAGACTATACGTTCTTGTTGGACCAACAGCAGTAGGGAAAACCACAGAGGCAATTTCTTTGGCTAAGTGCTTAAATACTGAAATCCTTTCGGCTGACTCAAGACAGTTCTACTTGGAAATGAAAATTGGAGTAGCATCACCAACAGAGGAAGAACTAAGCCAAGCAAAACACCATTTCATTGGGCATATATCAGTGGAAGACGAGTATAATGTAGGGCTGTATGAGAAAGACGCCTTAAAGAAGATAGAAACACTTTTTGAAACATACGACACACTTGTTCTAACAGGAGGAAGTGGAATGTATGTTGATGTTGTTTGCAATGGTATTGATGCTCTTCCTGATGTAGATAAAGAAATTAGAGAAGACCTAAACCATATTTTCTTTTCACAAGGCATACTTCCACTTCAAATGGAGTTGAAAGAAAAAGACCCAGAGTATTATGCTAAGGTCGATACGCAAAACCATATAAGACTTATTAGAGCATTGGAAGTTATAAGACAGACCTCTAAACCCTTTTCTTCCTTCCTAACTAAAAAGAAAACCCTCAGAGACTTTGAAATAATAAAGTTTGCCCTTCATATGGATAGGCAGAAACTAATAGAAAGAATACATAGAAGAGTTGATATAATGATTGAGGAGGGATTAGTAGAAGAGGCAAGAACACTCTATCCTTTCAAAAACCTATCAGCACTTAACACTGTTGGCTATAAAGAGTTATTTAGGTATTTCGATAAAGAAACTACACTTCAACAAGCCATAGAAGATATTAAGACTAATACAAGACGCTATGCAAAAAGACAGATGACTTGGTTTAGGAAAGACGAAGATATTATATGGGTAGAGGCAACAAATAACATAAACTGGAAATGCTTAATAGAAAATATAAAATAAAGACTAGGTTAATTTTGATTATATCCTTTTTAGTTCTATCTCAAAGCTTGGCTATGGGGCAGAAAGGAGAAAATCTAATATACAACCCCTCCTTTGAAGAATACTATACTTGCCCTCAAAAGATAGAACCTTATGGATATATGTCGGAAGCTGTGGCTTGGTGGCAACCAACAGGAGGAAGTGCTGACTACTATAATAAATGTGGGAGCAAACAATGTAATGTTCCAAAAAACAAACTAGGTATTCAAATGCCTAGAACAGGAGTTGGAATGGTAGGGATATACACCTCAAAGACAACTTATAGGGAATATATACAAACTGAATTTAAAGAGGACTTAGAAGAGGGAGAAACATATAAACTTACCTTCTATGTAAGCCTTTCGGAATATAGCGCAGGAGCTGTTGCAACAATTGGAGCTTTGTTTACAGTAGATAGAATTGAGGAAGACACAAGAGAGATGCTTACCGCCCAAGTTACGACCAAGTATGAGAACGGAATAAGCCAATCAATATCAACTTACTTAAAGCCACAAATTGTTAACCCTTACGAAAACCCTCTTATTGACACAGAAAACTGGATGAAGATAGAAGGAGAATACACAGCACTTGGAGGAGAAAGATTTATCACAATAGGTAATTTCTATCCTGCACCCCAAAGTAATTGTGTTGACCTTCCATATCTGACTTACCTACTTCCAGGAGCTTATTATTATATTGATGATGTATCGCTTCACTGCCTAAGTTGCAAAGAAAAACAAGTAATACAAAACAATATAACCATTACTAAGACCAAGGACGAGAAGCGTTACGAAGTAGGACAGGTAATTGTGATGGAGAATATATTCTTTGAATTTGATAAAAGCATAATATTACCGCAATCATTTGTTGAACTTAATAACCTAATCAATCTTCTGAACAAAAACCCTTATATGAAAATTGAACTCTCTGGACATACCGACAGCAAGGGGTCAAACAACTACAACCAAAAACTATCTTATAGCAGAGTAAAAGCTGTTTACGAACATTTAATTGGTCAAGGCATATCTTCCAAACGCTTACAATACCGTTCTTATGGAGCAACAAAACCAATAGCCGACAACGATACAGATGAAGGAAGAGCGAAAAATAGAAGAGTTGAATTTAAAATCTTAGAGCTTTAGTGTTTTAGAAGTGAAAAGGTAAAAAGCAAAAGGTAAAACCCTATGACTCTGTAAAAATCTATGGACAAAAAAAATAAAACAACATGAATGAATTACAAATATCTCCATTTATAGATAAGAGGATTGAGGATTATTGTGTGAAGAATGTAAGTGAGGAACCAGAAGACTTGGTAACGCTTAATCGTAAGACACAATTGCGATTTGTTCATCCACATATGATTAGTGGCAATTGGCAAGGAACTTTCCTAAGGATGATTTCAAAGATGATTAACCCTAAAACCATACTTGAAATAGGAACATTTAGCGGATACTCCACCATTTGCCTTGCAGAGGGATTACAAAAAGGAGGTATAATTCATACGATAGAGAAAGAAGTTGAGTATGAGGATTTTCTTTTGGAAAACCTTGGGCATCACTCCGACAAAAACATTAAACTCCATATAGGAAAAGCCTTAGATATACTTCCAACAATAGAAGAGGAATTTGATTTAATATTTATTGATGCCGACAAAGCCTCCTACCCTGAATATTACAATATCTGCATAGAGAAACTACGACCATCAGGAATAATTATCGCTGACAATATTCTTTGGTACGGAAAAGTAGGGCTCGACCCAATGCCAAGAGATAAGCAAACCCTTGCCATTAATGATTTTAACGAATTAATAACCCATGACCCAAGGGTAGAAAATGTTATAATACCAATTAGGGATGGGCTGATGATGGGCAGAAAACTATAATTTAAGTTTATAGATTGCAAATTATTCGTTTTTTTTATTTAGCTTTGCAATAAGAAATCCTCAGTTATTATATTAACAAACCCAACCATATGAAAAAATCAATACTTGTTCTCTTAATATCTATTCTTGGTATTAGTATAAATTTAGAAGCACAAACATACGACTTCAAATCTCTTATTAACGGAAACACAATATATTTTAAGGTTAAAAACACCCGAAACAAGAGTGTAGAAATAGTATCGGAATTATCCACTTTGCCATATTATAAAGACAATACAAAGAAACCATTAGGCAAGCTAATACTTCCTGATACAGTAATTGATAATGGAATAATGTATTTTACAAATTCAATTGGAGATAATGCTTTTTCTAATTGCAGTGAAATAACATCAGTTACAATACCTAGCTTGGTTGTTTCAATAGGCAAAAATGCTTTTCAAAATTGCACCTCAATAGATAGTGTTTTCTTTAATGCTGAAAAATGCAAGTATTTTGGAGAAGAAAAGTATCTCGCATTTGATGGTTGCAATAACCTAAAGACATTAGTTATTGGCGATAATGTAACAAGAATCCCTGGCTTTGCTTTTGCTGGAGTAATAAGCCTAACAACCATTGTAGCTAACCCAATTAACCCTCCAAAAATCAAAGGCAATACATTTAGAGATGTGCCAAGAGAAATATCAGTTTACATTTATTACTCTGCCTTAGAAAACTATAAGGAAGATTATTTCTGGAAAGAATTTAATAATTAAGTCTTCGTTTCAGTAAATTAGCTCTTCGTATTAATTTCTCCTGACTTTGACTAATCTTTTTACAATACTTCTTATTAATCACCATATCAAATTATTATATTTTTTTGGCACATTTTAGGATCTTGCAAAGTAAATCTACTTAAAACACTCCCATCCTCAAGTAGTTTTAGGGTTACTTCTAAGTCAATGATGATACACTTATCAACAACACAAAGAGCTTTGGCAAGTTGAGAGAGCATTTATTATAATCAAAAAGGCTAAGAGTTAGGACGCAAAATTTCGTTTCCAATCTTCTAATACTATTCATGAAAATAAGCCCGAAAAAGAGAAAAAATTAAAACGCTATAACAATTTACTGAAACGCTGTTTTAAAAAAATGAAACGCTGTTTCAAGAAATTAAAACAGCGTTTCATTTTCCTAACTCTGCGTTTGCGTCAAATCATATTAAATAAGAGAAACTACCAACCAAAAGGACTATGGTTTGAGAGTCTTGAACCAGGGAAAAAGGTATTATTCATCATTCCCATTGAGTTGAAGGGTGAGTGATGATATGGCATCAACATATAGGGATTATTGGTTTCCATAAATGATACACTAAGATTCAAAAAACTATTCTTCGATATTTCATAAGTTAGACTTGCGTCAAAGCCGTATGTGTATATGTTTTGTGATTGTGGACGTAGACTCTGAGTTCTTAGGGGGTTATATGTGTCGTAGAATGCTGTTACAAAAAGATTTAACTTAGGACTTAATTCAAAGTCCATGCCCATATAGGCTGCACTGTGTTTGTATCTATCGGCATAAGGAGCCCTATCGTTTGCTGTATTTCTTGACGAGCCACCATTTAACCAAACATCTCCTGTCAAAGCTCCTGCTCTAAGGTGGGTCTTTTGGTTTAATTTTATTCTAAGTGAAGGTGCAATATAGGTGGAAGTAAACCTCTGACCGAAGAATCCGCTTCCAAAACTTGCTCCCATTGATATATTATATTGAAGTGGTGAGGAGGCTTGATTTATGAAGTCATAGATATAATCCTTACTCATTATAGAATCTTCCGAAATAAGCACTTCCTTTTCCTGAGCCATAAGAGAGGCAGAGGATAAAACAAGAGCCAAGAATAATATTATCTTTTTCATCATTAAATTACTAACGAAAAGACCTAGGTATTTAGTCTAATATTTAATTTTATTAGAGAATAGGTCTAAATAATATGCTAGACTTATTGAAATTACGTGTTGAGCAGGCGATTTAGGAGCTTCTTGTTTTAGATATT
>DUQY01000010.1 GCA_012837565.1 Bacteroidales bacterium
CATTAAGCGAGAAGCATCACGATTATCATTAGGTTTGGAAGCAATAAGTTCTTTAGGTAAATTGTATTTAAACTGGGATAGTTTCATATATTATATACGTTTATTAATTTTCAAAGCATAAAAAGCACGGTCAGCAAAGATAAGCCCACAAACAGCTTTTGTCAAGCTATTTAACAATTATTATAGTAACTTACTTGGTTACAGAAAAATACAACACAGTTATAGGGCTTAAAAACAATACTTTATCGTCTAAATATCTTAGTATTGAGAAAAAAAGAAATGCTAAAAAACAAGAAAACTAAACAAGGAAAATTCTAATAAAACGTTGGAAAAAAACCAATTCTCGATATCAATTTACGGAGTATTTGTATAGGTTTAACAAGTCTTCGTTTCAGAAAATTATTACGGCGTTTCACGAAATTATTACGGCGTTTCAATTTTCTATTTCAGCGTTTCAGTAAATCTAAATAGGTTATGGTAAAAATAAGGTTTCGATATCCTCTATTTTTGTTGCATCTTTAAGGTAAAAGTCGCCAATTCTTGTGCGACATAATGAGCTTAGGTAGGCACCAGATTGAAGGTTTAATCCAAAATCTCTTGCAATGGAACGAATATAAGTTCCTTTTGTGCAAACTATTCTAAAATTAACAATAGGTAAATCTATTGAAGTTATCTCAAATTCTTTTATCTCAATTTCTTTTGCCTTTAACACTACATCTTGATTTTCTCTTGCAAGCTTATAGGCTCTTTTACCGTCAACCCATTTGGCTGAAAAAAGAGGCGGAACTTGGTCTTGAATGCCTACAAATTGCTTTGCTACTTCAAAAATTGCTTCTTCTTTTATATGATTAGTAGGGAAAGTTTCATCAACCGAATGCTCAAGGTCGTAGCTTGGCGTAGTTGCTCCAAGGGTGAAGCTACCTGTATATTCTTTGTCGGTATTTTGAAACTCCTCTATCCTTTTTGTGTATTTCCCTATGCAGATTATTAGAAGTCCTGTTGCTAAGGGGTCAAGTGTTCCTGCATGACCTATTTTTATTTTCTTGCCATAGTGATGATTAATCTTATATTTAATCTTGTTCACCGCCTGAAAAGAAGTCCAAGTATATGGTTTATCTATAAGTATGGCTGAACCATTTTCTATATCTATCATTTATATTACACTTAAATCAAAGCCAAATAGCATTAGAGCAATGATTGCAAGCCCTGCAACTATCCTATAATACCCAAAAGCTTTAAATCCGTACTTGGTTAGGAAAGTAATAAAGAATTTAATAGCTAACATTGCTACTATAAATGCTACTATATTTCCTATAATTAGGGTTGAAAGATTGGCTGATAGCATTTCCATTCCGCCATCACTTGTTATAGCTTTCAGCATCTTGTATCCTGTTGCTGCAAACATTGTTGGCACTGCAAGGAAGAAGGAAAACTCTGCTGCGTTCTTACGTGTTAGCTTTTGAGTCATACCTCCTACTATTGTTGCCATTGAACGAGAGACGCCAGGTATCATTGCAATACATTGGAAAAGACCAATCTTAAAAGACTTCTTATAGGTAATTTCTTGATCTTCTTGGGGCTTATTAAATAACTTATCAGCAAAAAGCATAAAGACACCTCCTATAACTAACATAATGGAAACTACCCATACGTTTTCAAGAAGAGAATCGATGAAATCTCCTGCCAAAAGTCCTATTATAGCAGCTGGAATAAAGGCAATAAAGAGTTTATAGTAAAATTTCATTGATTGAAAGAAGCGTTTCCAATAGAGAACAAGGACTGAAAGTATTGCTCCGAACTGAATACATATTGTGAAGAGTTTAACAAAGTCATCGCTCTTAATTCCTAATATACCTTGGGTAATTATCATATGACCTGTTGAGGAAACGGGCAAAAACTCAGTTAAGCCTTCAACAATAGCTATGATGATGGTTTGAAATAGTGTCATAAAATTGGGCTACAAATTATTCTTGAATATCCTTATCGGCTTTGTTTTTTGGCTTAAGAAGTATTGCATAAACTTCTACTGCTATTCCTAAGACCATTAGGATAGGTGCTACGGTTAATCTTTGTGCATCAAACAAAGACTCATTAAAGACATCTGGGTCGTTTGAGCCTCCTCCAATCAAAAGAATATAACCCAGTGCAAGAAGAGCTATACCTATCAGCATCCAAATATAGTTTATTCTTTCAAATGCAAAGTCGAAGCTTGGCTTAAGAGGATAAGATTCTGAACTAGTTTTCACCTTTGTGACTACCTTTTTTTGAGTTGCCATATATTAAATATTATTTATTGATTAACGATATAACTTATCATTTCTTAAATGCATAGAACTAAAGACAGACCAGAAGGTAAAAGTAAAGGAAAGGATTATTCCAAAAACTAAAACAATCCCTAATATGATTCCATATATTTGATAATAGTCTTGAAGAACAAAAAGCTCAAATGAAGACCCTATCCAAAACAATATTCCTACTAGAAGTATGTCAGCAACTACTCCTCCGATAAGTCCAAAAAGGAAACCTTTAAGAAGAAATGGCTTTTGAATAAATGAAGCCTTAGCTCCTACTAATTGCATTGAGCGAATAAGGAATCTTTTGGAATATATGGATAACCTAATGGTGTGATTGATTAAAGTAACTGCAATAACAAGCAGACAAATTATGAAAGCTAAAACAAAGGCTGAAACATTATATACAGCTGTGTTAATATCCTCAACTAAGTCTTGGCGATAATCAACATGGTCTACAATGTCCTTTGCCTCAAGGCTAGTTATAAAACGGCGAATATCTTTAGAGTTTAATGACTCTGCCTTCAAGTTAACATTTATCGACGCAGCATAAGGGTTAACATCACCAAGAACCTCAAGATGTTTCTCTCCCATAACCTCACTCATCATTTGAGCTGCCTTATCAGGAGACAGATATTCGGTTGACTTAACATATTTATATGCTTTTAGGTTTTTTTCAAGACCCTTTGCATCATCCTCTGCAACTCCATCTACAAGATATACTGTGAAAGAAACGTTTTCTTTTAAATTGTTTGATGCAGTGAAAGCGTGAAAAATGAACAAGAGCATAAACCCCAACATAAAAAGAACTAATGAAATACTTAGAACTGTTGAGAAGTTAGCACTCCAAAGAGATATCGGATTAAATCTTAATTGTCTTTTAGCCATAGCACAAAAAAATAATTTGACAGCAAAGATACAAAGTTTTTTATTACTTTTGCCGTTAAATATGAAAATCTATGAATGAAATCTATGTAGAAAAGTTTGGTGGGGCTTCGGTCAATTCTGCTCAGGCAATTAAAAACGTTAGCACAATACTCCTTTCAGAGAATAAAAAACGAGTTGTTATTATATCTGCAATGGGTAAGACGACCAATAACCTGGAAACCATACTTAACTATTTCTGCCAGCATTCTAAAATAGACTACCCTACAATTGAGCTATCTAAGACCTATCACCAAGGAATTATTGATGAGCTATTCACTTCAAAGAACCTCTTTCTTGAAAACTTCTTAGATAATACTTATAAAGAGATTATAGATAAACTAAGCTCATCGGAAGGAAAGCCCTACGATATGGTTTATGATATGATTGTGTCATTTGGAGAGATTATTGGCACAACAATTATTTCAAAATACTTTGAGGAAATAAATCTTAAACATAATCTTGTTTATGCCAATGAAGTAATTCTAACCAATAACTCATTCCGAAGAGCAAAGGTATTATGGAAGGAAACAAAAGAAAATATAGTTAATAAGATAAAGCCACTATTGCTGCGGTCTGACCTAATCATTACCCAAGGTTTTATTTCAGGTACCGAAAACAAAGAAACAACAACACTTGGACGTGAGGGCTCTGACTTTAGCGCTGCAATCTTTGCCTATTGCTTAGATGCATCGAATGTTATTATTTGGAAAGATGTTGCAGGACTATTGAATGCAGACCCAAAATACTTTGCAAACACTAAGAAGTTTGACCAAGTGCCATATAATGAAGCAATAGAGCTTGCCTTTTATGGAGCATCCATCATCCACCCTAAGACAATTAAACCCTTAGAGAACAAATCAATTCCTCTTTATATTAAGAGCTTCCTATCGCCAAAAGAGTCAGGGACAAAAGTAGACTGCTGCTCAGATACCTCTCCCCTAATGCCAAGCTATATATTTAAGGATAACCAAACCCTTCTTTCCATATTCCCTAAGGACTTTTCTTTTATAGTTGAAGAGAATATTGCTAATATATTTTCCCTTTTCGCAAGATATGGCATAAAGATTAACCTAATGCAAAAC
>DUQY01000144.1 GCA_012837565.1 Bacteroidales bacterium
AAAATACTACCAATAATAAAAGCATAAAACCCTGCTTTATCTGGGTAATTGTCTTTCATAAAAGCAACAATCTGAGGTCCTATAATACCCCCAACGCCCCAAGCAGTAAGAATTGCACCATATAATGAGGACATAAGCTTTCCACCATATTCATCATTAATCAACGAAGGAACAACTCCAAAACCACCACCATAGCAAAGCAAAATAATGCATACAAAGATCATAAACAAGATTGGATGAGATACAAATATAAGACCAACGAATATAATAGCTTGCAATAGGAGTAAGATTCTAAATGTTTTAATCCTCCCAATTTTATCGGAAACGCTTCCCCAGAAAAAACGACCCAAACCATTAAAAACTGAACTTATAGCAATAAGAGTTGCACCTGAGGCAGATAATGTGGCAATAAGCATAGGGTCAGAGAAGTTTGTGGATTCAGGCATGCGTAGTTTCAAAAGGTCTTGCAAAAGAGGAGATTGAAAGGAGATGAAAATCATTCCTGCAACAATATTTACCATAAAAACAAGCCAAAGAATAATAAATGATTTTGAGAAAATAAATTTATAAGGCGAGATATTAAGATATGTGCTTGCATTAATATTATTCTTTTCAGACGAAGGTAATTGTAGGAATGAAGCAGAAAGAGGCAATAAAACAAGCAAAGTAAGCCCTATATATAGGAAAGTTTTGCTTAAATCATTATTGCTAATCTCTAAGAAAAGTGGAGCTAAAATCTTTGACATAACCAGCGCACCCAATCCAAAACCCATAACTACCATTCCAGTTGCAAGACCTTGTTTTTTAGTAAACCACTTCGACACAGTAGCAACCGGAGTAACATAAGCCAAGCCCAAACCCGACCCACCAACTAAACCAAATGAAAGATATAAGAGCCACAAAGTCTCAGACCAAAGAGCATATGCAGAACCAATATATCCTAAGGCATATAACAGACCTCCAATAATGGCAATCCTCCTTGGACCATATTTTTCAATCTTATTACCACCCCAGGCAGCCATAAGACCCAACATAAATATAGACAAACTAAACGCCCAAGCAACTTCTGCATTTGACCATCCTGACAACTCAGTTATAGGAGTTTGGAAAAAGCTCCAAGCATAAACAGTACCAAGACACAAATGAATAACCGTACCCACAATAGCAATAAGCCATTTCTTTTCCATTCTAATCATTATCTTAAATCTTCATTTCTAAACCCATACCACCAAGAAACCCACTCTGCACATATACAAATATAGATAAAAGTTTTCACTTGCAACTAATAATACTAAAGTTTATTTCCTATTCCTCGCTCTTCTTCTCCACCAAACCCTTAGGTAAAGCAGGCATAGTTTCAAACTTCATCTCCCTAATAGACTGCGTTAGTTTCCTATCAGCCTTATAAGTAACCTTAGTAGCATTAACCTTCTTTGCAGTTATATCCTTCGGGTCGTCAAACCCATCACTCGTCACCCAGACCCCAAAAGTCCCAATCCCCTTCAACTTCACACCCGCCCCCATCACAAGCTTCTCCAGTAAAATATCAGCCAAAGCCGACACAGCCCCAACAACATCACTCTGAGTCAGAGAACATCTCTGCGAAATCTCCTCAGCCAAATCATTCTCATCAAAAACCATAAACGTCTTAGGACAAGCATAAAACTTTTCAACCTCTTGCCCCTCAACATTCTTAAACTTTCTCTTCCAAATACCAAATTTTTTCCCCATAATCTTATATTTTAATAAATTAATACACAATCTCACAACAAAAATACTAAATTCCAATGACATATCACTAAGCTTGAATCAAAAATAACTTAGTTATAATCTCATATATCTTGACTTCCCTCTTTTTTTTCAAAGATTCAATCACCTATTCATGCCATGATGATATAAGTATCATGCCATGAATCGACTTATATCATGGCATGATTCCATTCAATTCATGGCATGATTCCACCCAATTCATGCCATGAATTGAAGATTGAAACAAAGCAGTAAAAGTTTGGAATGGTGATTTGGAAGTTTAAAAGCTAAAACTCCTGGTATTTACTGCAAGCAAAGCAACTTTTTATTGTTCTTACCTATAATTTTAATTTTCTAATTGTGTATCTTTGCTCTTTGGTTAAGT
>DUQY01000145.1 GCA_012837565.1 Bacteroidales bacterium
AAGAGAGCCAAACAAATTAATAACAAAGAATGAATAATATTATTACATCGAGAATAACGGAACTAGCAATTCATAGGGTTGGGAATAAGGCTTCTAGTGATGAGGTTTATATATCGAAAACTAGTTGCTTGATAAATGAGGATTTGAATGAGACTTTGAGTAATTATTTTATGTCTTCCTTTAAGTCAGAAGAGTATTTTAGGTTGTTTCATGAAAAGGAATTGAACCTTAATGAGGTTTATAATTATGTTTCTGACATTTTTAATAATCCTGATTCTCTCTATGAGGAGTCGGTTTTCCTTGCTAAGCATTTATATGAAAAGAGTGTTCATCCTAAGATTAAGGGTGGGGAGTTTTATGTTGTTTATTTTAAGGATTGTTTGATTAATGGGGAGACTTATGATGCGGTTGGCTTGTTTAAATCGGAGAATAAGGATACTTTCTTGAAGGTTTATCTCTCTGGTGGTGGGTTTGAGATAGAAAGCGAAGAAGGAATAAATATTAATAAGCTGGACAAGGGTTGTTTGATTTTTAATACTGAGAGAGAGCAAGGGTATATGGTTGCTGTGGTTGATAATACTAATAAGGGGTCTGAGGCTAAGTATTGGACTGATGACTTCCTTGGCGTTCGTCCTCGACAAGATGAATATTATAATACTCAAAATATTCTTCACTTATGTAAGAGCTTTGTTACAAAGGAGATGCCTAATGAGTTTGAGATATCGAAGGCTGACCAAGCTGAGCTATTAAATAATTCTGTTAAGTTCTTTAAGGAAAACGATTCTTTTGATATAGATGATTTTACTAATGAAGTAATGGCTCAACCTGAGATTATTGAAAGCTTTAATAGATATAAGGACGATTATCAGCAAGATATGGATATTGATATTGCGGATAGTTTTATGATTTCTGACTCTGCCCTAAAGAAAGAGGCTCGTTCGTTTAAACATGTTATTAACTTAGATAAGAATATTCAGATTCTAATTAAGGGTAATAGGAGTCAAATTGAGCAGGGTGAGGACGAAATGGGTAGAAAGTTCTATAAGATTTATTATACCGAAGAAGAGTAATAAGATTGTTGTCATATCCGATATTTTCGGAATAATGTATAAATTAAAACACTAAAGTTATGAATGAAAAAGAGAAAATGGAAAAACTGCTTTCTTTAGAAGTAGAGAAAAAAATGAATGAAAGAAATGCTTTTAAGGAGGTTATTACTAATGATCAGCTTGTTTCTCACGTTGCTGCTTCGAGTGGTATTGCAGAGGAGAAGGTTCGTGAGACTATGGACTTGCTTTCTGATGAACTGGCAGTATTATATGTTGAAGACAGGGCAAAGTTTATTGAAACTCTAAAACTTTTGACTGGTGTAAACGAAATTGATATTATTGAGGACGATTGTTAATTGTTTTAGATTTTAACTTCTTTCCTTAGGTAGAAAATAGGCTATTTCTAACTAAGAATAGGCTGTTTTTGGGGTAAACTAAATGTTGGAAGTTCTTTTAAATTCTGAAACAATTATTGAGGTTGCCGTTGAGGCGTTAAGACTTTCTGCTGATTGGGCTATGGAGAAGGATGGTATTGTGATTGGATGGGTGATTAACTCTCTTATTGCTGAGCTTATGCCTTGTGATTCGCTTCCTATGATGATTATGGCCTCTTTAGTTAATGCTTCTTTATATATGTTTTTACCTCCTTCTACTATAGTGCCATATATTGGGTGAGCCTTAGGGACTAGGGAGAGGAATTGGGATAGGTTATAATAGGTTACGTTTACTCTAAATATTGATCCCATGGTTGATTGTATGGTCTTGGGGTTATAGAGTTCAACTGTGTTTTCGGAACATA
>DUQY01000146.1 GCA_012837565.1 Bacteroidales bacterium
AAATGGATTATTGAAAATTAAAAGTTGTAGGATGATTACAATGGATGAAATTGCACATAATCTTGGGATATCAAAACGTACTCTCTATGAACAATTTAAAGACAAAAGCGATTTGTTGGAGAGTTGCTTTAATATGCACTTTGAAAAAGCTGTTAATGAAAGTAATAAGATTGTAGAGGGTTCAGAGAATTCTCTTGTTTCAATACTACTGATGCTTAAGAAGGCAAACCATTCTATTCATACTATAAGATATGACTACATAAAGGATTTAAATAAATACCATCCTGAAATATACCAAAGGACTTTCGAAATGCATATCAATTTTCAGAAAGAGTTGAGAAATAAATTGCTTTTAGAAGCGTTAGAAGAAGGTTTGGTTCTTGAGGATGTAAATTTCGACCTATTGCAAAGTATGATACAACTTAACCAATTTTACTGTTCAAAAAATGAATATATGATACAAAACCCCAATCATAGCCTAATAGAAATAGCTATGATGCATATATTCATTATTATTAGGGGAGTTTCAACCAATAAAGGAATTGAAATTATTGATAAGTATAAAGAGATCTTTTTAAAAAAATAATATTGAAAGAAAAAATGAAAAGAAAATTTTTGAAATTAGCTTTTATAGGACTTTGTCTGACTAGCTTTAACACCTTTGCTCAAGTGACTTCACCCTTGGAGTTAGATTTGGAAACTGCATTAAGGATTGCTCACGACAATAACCCTACTATTAAAGTTGCCGAATTGGAGATTCAAAGGGTTGACTACTCCAGAAAAGAAGCTATCGGTAGCTTACTTCCTAACCTTAACGCTGCTGGACAATATACCGACAACGTTATGAAACAGGTAATGTTTATGCCAGAAAGTTTTGCTGCTCTTATGGGTGGTCAAAAATATATGGAGATTGGTTATAAGAACTCTTTTGTTGGGAGCATCAGTTCTCAACTTCCTCTGGTTAACTTTTCGCTTTGGCAAAACATTAAAAACAAACAAAACGATATAGATATGATTATTGAGAAGTCTCGTGCTTCTAAATTGGAGATGACTAAGCAGGTTAAAGATGCATACTATACGGTTTTATTATCTAAAAGCTCTTTAAATGTTTTACAACAAAGTCATACTAATGCTATTGAAACTCTTAAGAATATAGAAAACTCTTATAAGCAAGGTGTTGTTTCGGAGTACGACTATATTAGAGCTAAGGTTAATGTTAATAATCTTAACCCTTTACTTATTAATGCTAAGAATGGAGTTGAGTTAGCAACATTGAACCTAATTATGATTTTATCAATTTCGGCCGACCAAGAGATTATTATTACTGAGAAATTAGAAAACTTCAATGATAATATAAACATCTTGTCAGAAACTGATAATAGAACTATTGTTGCAAATAACTCAGACTTAAGAATCTTAGACTATAATATAATAGGACTAAGAAACCAACTGAAAATGATTAATACCCAACACTTACCTATGCTTTCTGCAACAGGAAGCTATATTTACCAAACTCAAGCTGAGGATTTTAAATTTAATGACTACACCTGGATTGGTTCTGCCTCTGTTGGACTTCAACTAACTGTTCCTATTTTTGCAGGAATGACTAAGGTAAACCAAGCAAAACAAGTTGAGTTATCAATTAGAAGCTTAGAGTTACAAAGAGAATATGCTAAGGATGGTGTAAACCTACAAGTTAGGTCTGCAACAAACACAATGAGGGCTGCAAAAGAAGAGTTAGTTGTTAATAAGGATGCAATAAAGCAAGCAGAAAGAGGATATGAAATTGCTAAGGTTCGTTATCAAGTTGGTTCTGGAACAATCCTAGAGCTTAACGACTCGGAGCTATCACTAACTCAATCGAAACTTAATTACCAGCAATCACTCTTCAACTTCCTATCGGCACAAGCTAATTTAGAGAAAGTTATGGGTAGTGAACAATAAGATAAAAAAGAAATAAAAAAATACTAAGAAATAAAAACATAAGAATAATAATGAAAAAAGTAATTTATTTATTGATGTCAGCCGTAATCATTATGACTGGTTGCTCAAAAACAGATAGTAAAGGCTCTCAAGAAGATGAAGCTATCAAGGTAAAGGTTGAAAAAGTATCCCTTGAGGAAATTGACCAGATATATGAGTTCGCAACCACAGTTGATGCTGCGGTCAAAAACTTTATAACATCTGCTGGAGGAACAAGAATTGAGAAAATTTGGGTTGAGATAGGTCAAAAGGTAGTTAAGGGTCAAAAACTTGTTACAATGGAAAACACAAATCTTGCAACTGCAAATGCACAATTGGATAATATGAAATTGGAAGTTAGTAGAATGGAAGCCTTGTTTGAAAGTGGTGGAATTTCAAAACAACAACTCGACCAATTAAAGACTCAATATGATGTTGCAAAAAGAAACATTGATAACTTAGAAAGAAATATAACCCTGACCTCTCCTATCTCAGGTGTCATTACAATGAGGAACTTCGACAACGGAGATGTTGCAGGAGCTCAACCAATACTTCAAGTAATGCAAATTTCACCAGTAAAACTTAAGTTTAATATCAACGAATCTTTCTACACTAAGGTGAAACTGGGTATGAATGTTAAGGCAAAGGTAGAAGTTTTTGAAAATGACGAGTTTGGTGGAAGAATAAGCTTAATTGCACCAACCATTGACCCTCTTACAAGAACGTTTATGGTTGAAGCAGAGTTTTCTAATGGCAATCAGAAGCTACGTCCAGGAATGTTTGGAAGAGTAGAACTAAACCTTGGAAAAGCAAAGAAAGTTATTATTCCAGACAAATCAATCATTAAACAAAGTGGAACAAACAACAAGTATGTATTTATTGAGAAAAATGGAATTGTTGAGTATCGTAAGGTTGAACTTGGAAGAAGAATGGGAGAAAATTACGAACTTTTTGAGGGAGTAAGTGATGGAGAAAACGTTGTTGTTTCAGGACAAACACGTTTACTTGATGGAAAGAAAGTTGTTGTTGTTAAATAAATTATATCGATAATTAGAATATGAAAATATACGAATCGTCCGTAAAGAAACCAGTCACAACGGCAATTATTTTTGTTGCCATTGTTGTACTTGGGTTGTTTTCCCTCAGTAAGTTAAGTATTGATATGTTGCCTGAGATTGAAATGAATCAAGCAATTGTTTTGGTAACTTATCCTGGTGCATCTGCAGAAGATGTGGAAAACAACGTTAGTAAAGTCTTAGAAAGTACTTTAAGTACAGTTAGTGATTTAAAGAAAATTCAATCAACCTCAAAAGAAAACACCGCAGTAATTAGTGTTGAATTTAACTGGGGAACAGATATTGACGCAGGTGTTAATGATATGCGTGATAAGATTGAGATGGTCAAGAGTCATCTACCTGATGGCTGTTCGAATCCAATTATTATGAAGCTAAGCACCGATATGATGCCAGTGGCTATCTACTCTGCAACCTCTAGAGAAAGCTCAGATGCTCTATATAAAATATTGGAAGATGGTGTTGCTAACCCCCTAAACCGTATTTCTGGAGTTGGTTCGGTTTCCATTTCGGGAGCACCTCAAAGAGAAATTAGTATTAATGTTGATCCTCAAAAACTTGAAGCGTATCACTTAACAATTGAACAAATTGGAGCAGCTATTGCTAAAGAGAATGTTAACACACCAGGGGGTTCAATTGATATTGGATCTGAAACCTATTCACTTCGTATTGAGGGAGAAATGAAGGAGAGTGATCTTTTAAATAATATAGTAGTTTCAAATTATGGAGGAAGAGCAGTTTTCTTAAAAGATATTGCTATTGTTAGAGACTCAGTTCAGGAAAAAGCTCAAGAAAGTTATGTTAACGGAGAAAAGGGAGCAACAATTGTAGTTCAAAAACAATCCGGAGCTAACTCAGTGGATGTTGTAAAACAGATTAGAGAACAACTTCCTATCATACAAAAGTCACTACCACAAGATATAGAATTTGTGGAGGTAATGAATGCTACTGATAATATTGAAAACTCAATAACCTCACTAGTTCAAACAGTGCTACTTGCATTCTTATTTGTTACCATTGTTGTTATTTTCTTCTTAGGACAGTGGAGAGCATCAGTAATTATTATGCTTACCATTCCTATTTCTCTTATATCAGCCTTTATATACTTACAACTAACAGGAAATACCCTTAATATTATTTCTCTATCAGCACTTTCCATTGCAATTGGTATGGTTGTGGATGATGCCATAGTGGTTCTTGAAAATATTACAACCCATATTGAAAGAGGAGCAAGACCAAGAGAGGCTGCAATTTACGGAACAAATGAAGTTGGAGTTGCTGTTATTGCAACCACACTTACACTTCTTGCTGTGTTCCTTCCTTTCACCATGATGGGTGGAATGGCAGGTATTATCTTTGCTCAACTTGGTTGGATAGTTAGTATTGTTATTGCAGTTTCTACACTAAGTGCTCTAACATTAACACCAATGCTTAGTTCTCTTTTATTGAAAAAAGAAAAAAATACTGGTAGTACTTTCGACAAATTATACGCACCAATCAAAAGAGGTCTTGACAAGTTAGATGTTCAATATTCCAAAATACTTACTTGGGTAGTTAGACATAAGACTTTTACCATAGCTACTGGATTCATTATATTTGCTGCTTCAATTACATTAATGTTTAGAATTGGTACCGAATTTATTCCTGCATCGGATAATGGACAAATCTCCGGTAACTTCCAATTACCTGTTGGTGCAAATGTTGAACGTTCGAAAGAAATTGCAATAAGATTTGAAAAATCAATTAACGAAAAATACCCTGAAATTAAAACTCTATCTTATACAATTGGTATTCCTTCTGAGGACGATAATAATGCTTGGGCTCAAATGCAATCCTCAGGTACTAACTACGTTTCATTTAGGATAAAACTACATAAGCTAAAGGAAAGAAAGAGAGATATGTTTGAAATATCAGAAGGACTTAGAACTGAATTAGAATCCTATCCAGAACTTTATAAGTTTAAGGTTAATGCTGGTGGTGGAGATGGAACAACTTCGGGTTCTGTTGTTGATATAGAAATCTTAGGTTATGACTTTGAAACAACTGAAAATATTGCAGCAGATATAAAAGTTAAGATGGAAAACATTAAAGGTTTTAGAAACGTTGCTATTAGTCGTGAGGACTACATTCCACAATATCAAATTGAATTTGACAGGGAAAAACTAGCACTTAACGATCTTAACGTTGCAACAGCATCTGCCTTTATTAGAAATAGAATGAATGGAATGATTGCTTCACTTTTCAGAGAAGATGGTGAGGAATATAAGATTAAGGTACGTTACGATAAGGCCTCTAGAGAATCTATTGAAGATATTGAAAACATTGCAATCTTTAATCCCTCAGGTAAGTCAGTCCGACTAAATGAAGTAGCAAAAGTTGTTGAAAGATTTGCTCCACCTTCCATTGAAAGACAAGACCGTGAGCGTATCATTAAGGTTTCTGCAACACTTTATGGCGAAACACTTGATAAAGTAACAAAGAATATACAAGCTGAAATAGATAAAATGGATATACCTTCCAATATTGGAATACAAATTGGAGGAACAATTGAAGAACAACAAGAGTCATTTGCTGATATGGGATTACTTTCTTTATTAATTATTATGATGGTTTACTTTGTGATGGCAGCTCAGTTCGAATCTCTCTTCTATCCATTTATCATAATGATTGCAATTCCATTTGCTATAACAGGAGTATTAGTATCTCTTTTCGTTACAGGAGGGACGATTAATATGATGAGTGCAATTGGTAGCATAATGTTAATTGGTATTGTTGTTAAGAATGGTATTGTACTTGTTGACTACATTAACCTTAACCGAGAAAGGGGAATGAATATTAACTCTGCAGTAATTGATGGAGGTAAATCACGTCTTCGCCCAGTGCTTATGACAACAGCAACCACTGTTTTAGGAATGATACCTATGGCATATGGACTTGGAGAAGGTTCTGAAATTTGGCAACCAATGGGGGTAGTTATTGTTGGAGGTCTAACAATTTCAACCGTTGTAACTCTTGTTATTATTCCTGCACTCTATGGTGCATTTGCATCAAGAGAGGTGAAATCTAACCGCAAAAAGCATAGATTAAAATTAAATAGTAGACAAATAAAAGCATAATAGTATGAAAATGAAAGCAGCATTTATTGCATATAATCAAGCACACGTTGAAGACGTTGATGATATCTTAAGCCAACTTTCAATCAGAGGATTCACTCGTTGGACTGATATTCAAGGAAGGGGAAGTGATGATGGTGAACCTCATTTAGGAACACACGCATGGCCATCAAAAAACATGGCAACCCTATGTATTGTTCATGAAAACATTGCTCCTATCCTTAAAAAAAGAATACAGGCACTTGATTTGGAAGCACCAGAACAAGGACTAAGAGTTTTCTTTTGGGACGTAGTTGACGTTTAATTGAAAAATTAATATTTTAAAATAGGCGATAGTTAATCTGTTGCCTATTTTTTTTGTTATCAGTTTTTTCTTTTATACAAGTTTTTCGTGAATTTATAAGTACTTTTGCATCTATGTTTATAGAATTAGGATATTTAGGATTATTTATTGCCAGTTTCCTTAGCTCAACAATTATCCCCATGGCATCAGGAGCAGTACTTGCTGCTCTAATATATAATGGGTTTGATCCTTATTGGTGTATTCTAATTGCAACAGTGGGTAATACTTTAGGGGGAATGACATCTTATTGGATTGGTCACCTTGGTAAAATGCAGTGGATTGAGAAATACTTCCGAGTTCCAGAAGAAAAAATACTTAGTTTTCAAGAAAGAATAAAACGATGGGGTCCTATGACTGGTTTATTGGCTTGGCTACCATTAATTGGTGATGTTATTGCAATAGCACTTGGTTTTTTTCGTTTAAACCCATGGAGATCGTTTATATATATGTTTATTGGCAGAATAATACGCTATACCACCCTTGGACTAATAATGCAGTTATTTTAAAATTTACTATCTTTGCACCTTATAACTTAACATATAAATATGAAATTTAAGCATTTGTTTTTAGGTATATTATCTTTTATTCTATCCTTTTCAGCATACTCTCAAGTTGATAGCGTAAGTTCAATGATTATTGGCAGTGAGATATTTATTGAACAAAGATTTGAAGACCTATTAAGTCCAGATAGCAATATTGCAAAATCAAGTCCAATCACTAACTATGATTCCATTATTCAAGAATACCATAACTCACTAACCGAAATTAAGCAAATAAAGAACGAGATTGATAAAATGGACTCGCTTCTTATTGTTTATGATGAAAAAACAAAAGACTTAAGCTACCAACTTGCCAGCCTCCAATACAAATACAAGGAAGACTCAATAATGTTTACAGAAGAGATTGATGAGTTAAAGACAAATGAATATAACCTTAAACTAATTAATGATACCCTTGCCAAGCTTAATCAAGAATATAGAAACCAGTTAAACGAAAAAAACAAACTATTAGAAGAGAAGATAAGGGTATTTCAAGAAAAAGAACTACTATTTGCAGAGAAAGAACAGGTATATAAGGATGCTATAAATAACTCTAACCTCGACAAAGTAAAGATAGAGGGTTTAGTAAATGCATCAAATGAGAAAATTATTGGCAAGACAAAAGAAATTGACCTCCTGCAAAAGAATATAAACGAAAAAGAATCTGCAATGGCTTCAAAAGATCTTACCCTCAACAAGATTTCTGAAGAAAAGGAGATGTATTATAAGATGGCCGACACTCTAAGGTCCAAACTTATTGAGGCAGAAAAGCAAATCCTAAAAACTAATGAAGAACTAAAATACACCAAACAAAGAGCCAAAGAGGCAGAAGCAAAAATAGAAGCTGCAACAAATAAGAAAAAGAAAGTTAGAGTTCTTCAAGGAATAGCAATGCGTTTCTTCCCTACCCCTATTTGGGATATCGTTCCAAGAGATAATGGTAGTGGAGGATACGAAAACATAATCATTAACCGCAACTCCTCAAAGGTGGAATTTGACTTTGTAACAGGAGCATCGGTTATGCTAATTGATTTAACAAAACCTGAAGCTAAGTTTACTTCCGATATAGGCGTTTATGTTGGATTTGGAGGAGCAAATATGTTTAAGAACTTCTATTTTGGCGGAGCTTATCGTTTCCTTGACTTTTTCAGCGTTTCGGCAGGAGTTAACGTTGCTGAATACACCCTTTTAGCCAAAGGATTTAACAAAGAAGGTGATGCACTTAAACCAGGTTGGTCAATACAAACTACTAAAGAATGGAAAGTTACCCCATTCATATGTTTGTCACTCGACTTAGAGTTCTTAAGCTATATGGGTAAAAAATAAAAAATCTAAATTACAAACATTATGAATACAATACTTATAAAAAATATAAGTCTTAAGAATAGGATAGTTGATATCTTAATAGAAGACAATACTTTTAAGCAAATAGACCAAAACATAGTTGTAAAAGCCAACAAGGTTATTGACGGAACAAACAAAGCAATCATACAACCATTTTACAATATGCACACACACTCCTCAATGACCCTACTTCGTGGTTATGGAGATGATATGCGACTTTTTCAGTGGTTATCGGAGTATATTTGGCCACAAGAAGCAAAGCTAGCACCAGAAGATATATATAATGGAACAAGGTTAGCAATTGTTGAGATGATACGTTCAGGAACAGTCTTCTTCTTAGATATGTATTGGCACCACGAAGCAATTATCCGTGCTGTCACCGAAATGAAAATTAGAGCAAGCGTTGGAGTTACATTTATTGAAGAAAGAGGAAAAACAGAGATAGAAGAGAATATCAAATTCATTAATAATTTCAAACCCTCCTCAGACCTAATAACCATTAACGTAGCTCCACATGCAATATATACAGTTGGAAAAGACCTATACCAAGAACTATTTAGGGTTGCCAAACAAAACAATCTAAAATTCAATACCCATTTGTCTGAAACCACAAAAGAAGTTAAGGATTGTAGGGAAGCAAATAATAATCTAACACCTACCGAATACTTAGAGTCAATTGGCGTTTTAGATCATAACACAATAGCAGCACATTGCGTTCACCTAACCGAACATGATGCAGAAATTCTATCCTCAAAAGGTGTTACCCTTGTGCATAACCCTTGTGCAAATATGAAACTAGCCTCAGGAGCTTTCAATGTTCCCCTAGTAAACAAATACGAGTGCAAGGTCTGCTTAGGAACAGATGGAACAAGCTCCAATAACAACCTTTCCATGATGGAAGAAATGAAATTTGCGGCACTACTTGCCAAAGTATCTTATAATGACACTGCCCTCCTATCGGCAAACCAAGTATTTGCATGGGCAACAAAGAATGGACCCTCAGCAATGGGTATAAATTCTGGTTCAATAAAAGAGGGGAAACTAGCCGACTGTTTGATAGTTGACCTAAATAGCGATAGACTAATCCCTAACCATAACCTCATCTCCAATTGGGTTTACTCAGCAGACAGTCGTTGTATAGAAACAGTAATCTGCAACGGAAACATCCTAATGGAAGACCGAATAATTCCTAACGAAGCCGAAATCCTAGAAAAAGCAAAGAGAACTCTAATATAGTATTCATCCTTTTTGTTACTATAGCTTAAGAGTTATTAATATTTCATATGACATAGTTTTACAAATAAATTTCTTAATAAACTGGCAATATCAGAAATTGTTTTATACATTTGCAATAGAGAAAATAAGTTTTAGCAAGGAAAATTATAAATTAAATCTTATGAAACAGTATATCTTATTAATATTAATATGTTTTGCATTCTTTTCTTGTAAAGAAGAAAATGCTGAATTGAGGGATGGTTATTATGAGGTTGAAATTACTGCTAAATATACGTTAGATGGTGTAAATTATAAGGATTTTATACACTCTGATTGTGTGAAAATAATAAAAACTTCTGAAAGCTTATATGTAGTTTCTTATTATTATAACGATGAAGAGTTCGTTAAAGCTCTTTTAAAGGTATATGATGGGAATAAGGTAAAAGGAGATTATGCCTATAGTCTTGATGAGTGGACAAAAGGAAGCATTGAGGCTGAGATTCATGGGAATGAAATATATGGGGAGTTCAAAGGAAACTACCTATATGTGTGGGGAAATAGTACAACAGGGGGATCAAAACTCATTCCTTTGGAAGATGGTCGTATATCCCTTAAATACGATTTAAAATTGTAACTATTAGTGTTTTGGTTAGATAATCTAATTTTAAAGAAATGCTTGACTGCTACTCTTTCTCTTCTTCACATTCTTCTTTAAGAACATAGATTTGTTGTTTACTTATATTACCAGAAATATTGTTTTTTGACTCTTGTGACACACTTAGTATTGCAGAGTTTAAGTATGCTTTTTGTAATTCTATAATCCCTTTATTATTTTCCAAAACAAAATTATCTACCTTAAACTTGTTTTCAGAATATAGCTTAGCGTTATTAAGACGAACTGTCATTGAAGCTTGGCTTAGTTTTGAATCAATAACCACTAATCCTCCCTCTGAAACTTCTATTTCAATTAATGGTTCGTTTACATAAAGTCTAAGAACTCTTGGTGAACCTGTAATTTCTGGGGTTATGGTTAGGGTTCCATTAGAAACAAAATCTCTTGCATATTTTTCTTGTCCTGATGGTATATGTCCCTTAAGATCTGTTCCAAGGTCATAATGGCTAGTCTTGCCAGATATAACAGTTACTCTGACTTCTCCTTTAACAGAAAGCTTATATACTCCTGAGGGAATTTCTGCCCAAGGATTAATTTCTAATGGGGTTTGTTTTTGTGCCGATGCAAAGAATGGTATTAGAAATAATGCTGTTACTATTAATATTTGTTTAGCTTTCATAATGGTTTTTGTTTTAATGTTGTTATTTAATTGCAAAGTTAATAAATATTTTTCAATTATTACTCAGTGGAAATCATTTTATTATAGACAAAAAAAAGGTTACTCAAAAGAGTAACCTTTTCTATGATTTGAAAGTCTATAATCTATTAGTCGTACATTACTACTAAGAATCTACTCTTACCCCAGAATGCACTTGCATCTTTCACCTTTATTGATGTAGGATATTTACTGTCTCCCTCAAGTGTATATGAAGAACTTGGATGTGAGGTTAAAATCTTAATTTTATTCTTTCCGCTTAATGGAATTTGTTCAAACTGTCTAATATCTACCTTAGTATATTTTGATAGCTCAGAATCTCCACTAACCTTTGTTTTTCTTCCCATTCCTAAGAAACCACCTGATGTGCTAACTATATCTTCTGCTTGAAGTTCTTTCTTTGTTCCAATTATATAGTACGCAGTGTTCTTTTCGTACTCAACTTGAAGAATTTGTTGATCCTTTACTTGGTTTTGTTTAGAAAGGTCTTCAATGTTTTTGTTTAGGTTTTCAATTACAATTTTCTTTTGTTGAAGTTCTGCAGTCAGAGCTTGTATTTGAGCTTCTTGTTCGTTGATTCTAAGTTGTAGCTTTTCAACAAATGTTGCTAGCTCTTTACTTTTATTTCCAGTATTAGCCATTTGATTGTTAAGCTTACTAATCTTTTGCTTGTTAGTTGCTAGAAGTTCATTAATGTTTTGAATTTCGTCAGTAATTCTTGCACGTGTGTCTTTACTTACCTTTTCTCCAGAGGTGTTTTTAAGTTTATTCACATTGCCATATTTGGCAGAAACGTCAGATAAACTTTGCTCAATTGCATTTAGTTCTTGGAATAAGCTTTCCATTTCAGCATCCTTTATTGAAAGAACGGCTTCTATTGAGTCTTGTAATTTTTGTTGTGTTATTATCTTCTCTTCAAGCTCTTGCTTTCCGCAAGAAGAAAATAATAATGCTACAACTCCTAATGCTAAAATAAATCTTTTCATACTAGTTTTCTTTTTTATATTCGTTATTAATACTATCTTTGCAAATAATAAAACGGAGTTATTATCGTTTTATTGTAACAATTATTATTAATTTTATTGGGGTGCTTAATTTTATTAAATTTTAGGCTGAGATTATACCCTTCGACCTCTTAGATAATGCTGAGCAGGAAAGAGTAGTTTTCTTAACATAAGTTATCACCTCATGATTTTATTAAAACAAATAACTTATGGCATCATATCCATTAGCACTTACAATTGCAGGCTCCGATTCAGGAGGATGTGCAGGCATTCAAGCTGACCTAAAAGCATTTAGCTCATTAGGAGTATTTGGAGCGTCTGTTATTACAGCAATAACTGCCCAAAACACTATGGGAGTTATTGATGTTATGGCAGTACCTAGCAATATTGTTGAAAAACAACTAAAGGCCGTACTTGATGATTTCGATTTTGGAGCAATAAAAATTGGTATGCTTTTTACCACAGAAAATGTATTAGCCATTAAGAAGCTCTATAAAAACAATATCCCTTTAGTTTTAGACCCTGTAATGATTTCAACTTCTAAGAATGCTTTAATTCTTGACGGAACAGTTGAAGCAATTATAAAAGAACTATTCCCAATCTCCACCATAATAACCCCTAACCTTAACGAAGCTTCTGTTTTGCTTAAAAGAAAAATAGAAACTATTGATGAAATGATTGAGGGAGCTAAAGAGTTTATTTCTAAATTTGGTTTAAATTCTGTTTTAATTAAAGGAGGACATCTAAATGGCAATGAAATGGTTGATGTATTTCTGCAAAAAGGAGAGAAAGAAGCAATACTACTAAAATCAAATAAAATAGAAACAAAAAACACTCACGGAACTGGTTGCACACTTTCTTCTGCAATTGCAGCTTATCTTGCAATTGGTGAGGATTTAGAAACCAGCGTTATAATGGCTAAGGATTATATCACAAAGGCAATATTAGAGGGAAAAGACGTTATACTTGGAAATGGTCATGGAGCAGTTAATCATTTCTTTAATCCACAAAAACTAATAAAAAGATGAAAATAACAGTAAATAAGAGAGAAAAGATAATGCCTGATAACATCTCAATATTAGAGATGATGAAATTTCTAAACCATGGAGACATATCTTCAATTGCATTAGCAGTTAACCAAGAGATAATTCCTCAAACAAAGTGGGAAGAGACAAATCTTAAAGATGGTGATAAGATAACAATAATTCAGGCAACATGTGGAGGGTAATAGGAATTACTCCCGAGAAAGGAGTTAAGGATGAGCAGAAAAGGATAGTTGAGTTATTGGATAATGGTATTGATATTTTTCATATACGTAAACCTTCCCTAAGTCCAGAGTACTTAAGATACTATTTAGATGAGTTTCCATTAGAAATAAGAAATAAGCTAACCATACATTATCATCAAGAATTGGCTTTGGAGTTTGGATTAGGAGGAGTTCATTTTAATATATCAAGTCCTTATATTAAACCAATCTATGGCAATTTAAGAAAAAGCTTTTCCTGTCATAACCTTAAAGAGATGCTTGAAACAAGAGAGAGATTTGATTATGTATTCCTTAGCCCTATATATAATAGTATATCAAAAGAAGGTTATAAGAGTAATTTCAACCTTAAAGACTTAAGAGAATCATCATTAATAAATGAGAAAACAATAGCTTTAGGAGGGATTACTGAAGATAAGTTCGAGGAGTTAAAATCAATTGGCTTTGGAGGAGCAGCTCTTCTTGGTAGCCTTTGGAAATAAGAAAACAAATTATGAAACTAGAAAAAATACAATTCATCACACATTCCAATTCAAAGTATAATTACTTAGAATCAGCTATAATGGCCTTAGAATCTGGAGTTCGTTTCGTTCAACTAAGAATGAAAGATGCTTCTATGGAAGAGTTAGTCTTAATAGGTAAACTTATCAGAAAAGAATGTGATAAGTATAACGCAATATTTATTATTGATGACTATGTAGAATTAGTAAATGAAATAGGAGCTAAGGGTGTTCACCTTGGTAAGGAAGATATGCCAATTAAAGAGGCTAGAAAGATTTTAGGTAAGGATAAGATAATTGGAGCAACTGCTAATACTTATGAAGATATAGTAAAGCATTATAATGATGGAGCTGATTATATAGGTCTTGGTCCTCTAAGATTTACAAATACAAAACAAGGTCTAAGTCCAATCTTGGGCGTAGAGGGATATAAGGATATAATTAATAAATGCAGAGCTAATAATATTGATATTCCTATTTACGCAATAGGAGGAATAAAACTTGAAGATATTGTAGGTTTAAACTCCGTTGGGGTTTATGGATTAGCAATTAGTTCCCTAATCTTAGAGAGTGAGGAGGCATCAAAAACAATAAAAGAAATCAATTTAATCATTCAATAAAAACAAATATAATTACATATGCAAAAATTAAAAATAGCAGGTAAGGAGTTTGATTCCAGACTATTCTTGGGCACAGGAAAGTTTCCTTCAAATATGATTATGGGAGAAGCTATTCTTGCTTCTGGAACTCAAATGGTAACTGCTGCAATGAAGAGAGTAGATATTGAGCATAACGAAAAAGACGATATGCTTAAATATATACCAAGGGAAAATGTGATTTTACTTCCCAACACTTCAGGAGTAAGAAACGCTAAAGAGGCAGTATTTGCAGCTCAAATGGCAAGGGAAGCTCTTGAAACAAATTGGTTGAAATTAGAAATACATCCAGACCCTAAGTATTTACTACCAGATCCTATTGAAACCTTAAAAGCAACTGAAGAGTTAGCTAAGCTTGGTTTTATTGTTCTTCCTTATATACAAGCAGACCCTGTTCTTTGTAAACTTTTGGAAGAAGCAGGTGCAGCAACAGTTATGCCTCTTGGAGCTCCAATTGGAACAAATAAAGGTTTAAGAACAAAAGACCTATTAGAAATTATCATAGAGCAATCAAATATTCCTGTAATTATTGATGCAGGAATTGGTGCACCTTCTCATGCTGCTGAAGCTATGGAGATGGGAGCTGATGCTGTTTTGGTAAATACCGCAATAGCAATTGCAAGTGACCCAGTGCGTATGGCAATAGCTTTTAAATTAGCAGTAGAATCTGGAAGAATGGCTTATGAAAGCGGACTTGGACGAATAGTTCAAAGCGGAGCTATGGCTTCTTCCCCATTAACATCATTTTTAGATTAATTATTATGAAAGAAAATACAGATATATGTAATGCCTTCGATGCTTCAGAGAAAGTTTATGTAGAGGGTAAAGTCCATCCTATTAGAGTTGGGATGAGAAAAGTTAACTTAACCGACACAGTTGAAGATGGCGTTAGCCGTCCTAATGGTGCAGTATTATTATATGATACAAGCGGCTTCTATACTGACCCAAATGTGGATATAAGTATTCCAAGAGGTCTTCCGAGATTTAGAGATGAGTGGACAAGTAAGAGAGATGACCTTGAGAAACTAAGCGAGTATTCTTCTAAGTATAGCAACGAAAGACTTAAAGATGAAACCCTAAAGCATCTTCGCTTCCAAACAGACTACCTTCCTTATAAAGCAAAACAAGGTGTTGAGATTACTCAAATGGCTTTAGCTAAGAAGGGCATTATTACTCCTGAGATGGAATATGTGGCTATTCGTGAGAACCAAATGATTGAGGAATCTGGTATAGATACTTATATTACACCTGAATTCGTTAGACAAGAGGTAGCAGAGGGTCGTGCTGTTATTCCTGCTAATCCCAATCATCCTGAAGCAGAACCTATGATTATTGGTACAAAGTTCTTGGTTAAAATAAATACTAATATTGGCAACTCATCCCTTAGTTCGGATATTGAAAAGGAGGTAGAAAAGTCTGTATGGTCATGCCGTTGGGGTGGTGACACTCTAATGGATTTATCAACAGGAAAACATATTCACGAAACAAGAGAATGGATAATAAGAAACTGTCCTGTGCCTATGGGAACTGTTCCTATTTATCAAGCATTAGAAAAGGTTGACGGAATTGCTGAAAAACTTAATTGGGAAGTATATAAGGATACATTGATTGAACAATGCGAACAAGGAGTTGACTATTTTACTATTCACGCAGGTTTATTACAAAAACATGTACCATTGGCGGCAAAACGAATGACTGGTATTGTTTCTCGTGGAGGTTCAATTATGGCAAAGTGGATGAAGGTAAACAAGACAGAAAACTTCCTTTATACTCGTTTTGAAGATATTTGCAAGATCTTAGCTCAGTATGATGTTGCTGTTAGTTTGGGTGATGGACTTAGGCCTGGCTCAATCCACGATGCAAATGATGAAGCACAGTTTGGAGAACTTGAAGCCTTAGGAGAACTAACTAAGATTGCTTGGAAACATAATGTTCAAGTGATTATTGAAGGACCAGGTCACGTTCCAATGCATAAGATTAAGGAAAATATGGATAAGCAAATTGAGGTTTGTCATGCAGCTCCTTTCTACACCTTAGGACCACTAACAACAGATATTGCACCAGGCTATGACCATATTACATCTGCTATTGGAGCTGCACTTATTGGTTGGTATGGCACTGCAATGCTTTGTTATGTTACTCCAAAAGAACATCTTGGACTTCCAAACAAAGAAGATGTTAGAAATGGAATTATGGCATATAAGATTGCTGCACACGCTGCCGACATTGCAAAAGGACACCCTTCAGCTATGGTTAGAGACAATGCACTTTCAAAGGCTCGTTTTGAGTTTCGCTGGAACGACCAATTCAATCTTTCTATCGACCCTGACCGTGCAAGAGAATATTATGGAGCTGAAAAAATTCATGGAACTCCTTTCTGCACAATGTGTGGACCTAATTTCTGTGCTATGCGAATATCTCGTGAAGTATCCGACAAAGGAAAAATAGAATAATGATGAATATAAGTTTTTACGACACTATTAAAGACCTTAACTGGGAAAGTATTGGAGAAAGCATTTATGCAAAGACAAGCTTAGATGTTGAGAGGGCCTTAAATAGTACTAATATAACAATAGAAGATTTTAAGGCTTTAATATCTCCAGCTGCAAGCAATTACCTCGAACCTATGGCAAGTATGAGTAGGGAAATCACTCAGAGACGCTTTGGTAAGGTAATGCAATTCTATGTACCCCTATATATTTCAAATGAATGTACCAACCATTGTATTTACTGTGGATTCAATCATAATAACGATATAGAAAGAATAACCCTAACAGATAAAGAGATTATATCAGAAATTAAGGTTATCAAATCAATGAATATGGATAATGTCCTTCTTCTGACAGGGGAGCATCCAAAGAATGTTGGTATTGACTATATTGAACATGCGGTTGAGCTATGCCGACCTTATTTCTCAACCATCAACTTAGAGGTCTACCCTATGAGTATTGAAGAGTACGAGAGATTATTCAAAGCAGGAGTAAATTCTGTTTATGTTTACCAAGAAACCTACCGCCAAGAAGTATATAAACATTACCATCCAAAGGGAATGAAGAGTAATTATCTTCACCGTTTAGAAACTCCTGAAAGACTTGCAAAGGCTGGAGCTCATAGGATAGGTTTTGGTGCTTTAATAGGACTGGAGGATTGGAGAATAGAAATGGTTTATATGGCTATGCACCTAAGGTTTATGACCAAGAAATATTGGAGGAGTAAATACGCAGTTGCTTTCCCAAGAATGAGACCAGCCGAAGGAGGATTCCAACCTAATGTAATAATGACCGATAAAGAATTTGCACAAACTATTTGGGCATATAGAATATTCGATAACGATATCGATATATCTATGACAACTCGTGAGAGTATGGAAATGCGTAATAATTTTGTAACATTAGGTATAACCTCAATGAGTGCAGGAAGCAAAACCGACCCAGGCGGATATTCCAAACCCAACCATGAACTAGAACAATTCCACACCAACGATAATAGAAATGAAGTTGAAATGGAAGCAATGGTGCGTTCACAAGGCTACGATGTAGTGTATAAAGACTGGGACAAAATCCTTAATTAATGGTTAGTTGTTAATGATTAATGGTTAATACCTGTATGGGCAGGGCTTGTCTCTGCCCATAATAAACCAACTGTATCATAATTGCTAAAGAAGAAACGCTTTTCCCAGAACCACTCTCACCCACAAGCCCAAGAATTTCGCCCTTATCTATGCTAAAGCTAATATTCTTAACAACTTTATTCCAAGAGCCTTCTCTTTCAAAACCTATACTTAAATCTTTTATTTCAATAAGATTATTCATAATGCAAATCTAAGCATAAAATTCATTATATCTATTATTTTGCATATTTTTGCACCGCCTTTTGGCGTTTTGAGTATTATAATTTAAATGATTGTGAAAATAAAAAATGTGAATTTATGAAGAAAAGAAGATTTAATGTGCTTGGTTACGTCGAAAAGGTGGGTAATGCTCTGCCTCATCCCGCTGCATTATTTGGGATATTTGCCTTGTCAACACTAATACTATCCTTTATAGGATATTATTTTCAATGGGAGGGGATAAACCCTGGAAATGGAGAAACAGTTAGGGTTGTGAATTTATTATCTCGTGATGGACTCCATAAGATATTACTCGAAATGGTTGATAGCTATACTGGGTTTGCGCCTTTGGGTATTGTTATGGTTGCTATGCTTGGAATTGGGATTGCTGAAAGTAGTGGATTGATTCGTTCATCTATTAATCTATTACTATTAAAAGCTCCAAAATATCTGATTACATTTATTATTGTACTTACAGGTATTCTTTCGAATATGGCTTCTGATTTAGGTTATATATTGATTATCCCTTTAGCTGGAGTGATTTTCCATTCTTTAGGAAGACACCCGATTGCCGGTATGGCAGCAGCTTTTGCTGGGGTAAGTGGAGGTTTTAGTGCAAATTTATTTATTGGAACTATTGACCCACTTTTGGCAGGTCTTTCAACCGAAGCTGCAAGAATATTAGATCCAGATTACTATGTAATGCCTACTGCTAATTATTATTTTATGGCTGTTTCCACATTTTTAATAGCTGGTGTTGGCACTTGGATAACTAATGCAGTAGTTGAACCTCGTTTGGGAAAATACTCTGGAGATGTAAAACAAGAGGAGATAAAAACCTTGAGTAAAAAAGAGAGAAAAGGTTTGAAATGGGCTGGATTGGTTATGTTGTTTTTCTTAGGGTTAATTATTGCTGGACTTATTCCTGAGAATGGGATATTAAGGGCTGATGATAATTCAATTCTTCACTCTCCTGTATTAAAAGGTTTTATTGCAGTATTGTTTTTAGTAGCAGGAACTTGCGGTGTGGTTTATGGTTATATTAGTGGAACATTCACTAATCATAAGGATGTAGTAAATGGAATGAATACAAGCTATAAGAGTTTGATTTCATTCTTAGTATTAGTGTTTTTTGCTTCCCAATTTGTTGCATGGTTTAAGTGGAGTAATTTAGGTATATTGACTGCAGTAAAAGGTGCTGCCTTTTTACAAACTACCGATATGGGACTAATTCCTTTGGTTATTCTCTTTATAATTATTTCTGGGATAATAAATATGTTTATGGGTTCTGCTTCTGCAAAATGGGCAATTATGGGTCCTGTATTTATACCTATGTTTATGCTATTAGGATATTCTCCAGAATTATCTCAGGCAGTTTTTAGAATTGGGGATAGTGTTACAAATCTAATCTCTCCAATGATGAGTTTCTTTGCCTTGATTATTGTTTATTTTGAAAAATATGACTCTAAATCAGGGATTGGTTCAATAATAGCCACAATGCTACCATATTCCATTGCCTTTTTTGTAGCATGGACTTTATTGATAATTGTCTGGATATGGTTAGGACTTCCACTTGGTCCAGAGGCAGGGCTTTATTATAATTAAAGCCCTCCATAGATTAATCCCGAGATTTTAGAAAGATTTAGCCAATAATCCGATTCTATTAAATTGGTATCTGTACCTATACCATGTAAATAACACATACTTAACCAATATTGACTAACCGAATCATTCAATTCAGCACCACGCTTTACATATTGAAAACTCTTTACTAAATCCTTTTTAACTACCTTACCATGATAATACATCATACCAAGATTATAAAAAGCAAACTTATTACTATCCTTGCAAGCAAGATTATAGTACTTAAAAGCAGAATCATTTACACACTTATCCATATAATAAACTGCTCTCTTATAATTATCATAACTTGTCAACTCTTCAGCCAATTTCTCTTCAATATCTAACTTTTCATGCCTGACATCATCCTCCCCCATAAACCAAAACAC
>DUQY01000147.1 GCA_012837565.1 Bacteroidales bacterium
AATGAAAAGGTAAGCCAAATGATCAACCATATTTTAGGTGGTGCGTCAAGTCAGACGGAAAATGCAGCATAACGAAAATGGAAAGCATAAAAGTCTGATATACTGTAAAATATAAAATAGTCAGCTAGCGTACATCGCTGATGATGAAAAACATAAAAGAATGTGCGAAACTTGAGTTTTTTACATTCAAGATAGGAATACTACTTCTCCTGTAAATATTGAGTATGTTGAATCAGAGAAGATTGGGGTTGAGATTGTTGTTAAAAGAAATGAGTCAATAAATATTGAGGAATACTTATTTGCTTCTATTCTTGGACCTCTTAGAGTTAATGAGTATAGAGGGTATTCAATGGGAGTATGGAGGCCTTTATCTGCTACTTTTGGTTGTGTTCGTAATAATCCTGCGAATATTTGTGATAACATTAAAGGTATACGCTCTCATCATGGTGTTGACTTAATTGGTGTTATAGGTGATGATTGTTATTCAATCATTGATGGTACAGTTACTTTTGCTGAAACTTTAACAGGTTATGGTCAGAGTGTTGCAATACGTGGTAATATAAGAAATAGGGTCACTGGAGTTGATGAGTATTTATACATTTTCTATTCTCATCTAAACACAATTAGCGTTACCAAAGGACAGCAAGTAAAGAGAAGAGATGTTATTGGTCAAGTTGGCACGAGTGGAGCAGACTTTTTATTGAATACTCCAAATGAAATTCACTTGCATTTTGAGATATTTAAAACTTGGTGGCCTTCAGGTTTTGATGACAGAAGAAATCCTTCTGATTATATTTTAATTGATAATGCACAACCTTAAAGAAATACACATGAAAAGTTTTATTACAGTGTTTTTAGCAAGTATTAGTCTGTTTATGATAAGTGGTTTTTCGTATGGACAGGGTAGCGAAATTCGTATAAATAGATTCTTATATCAAGATTCTGTTTTATTTGAGGATAGTTGGGTGCAATCTCTAAGGCAGTTGTCTGAAGACCTATTTTTAGTTGATACTGTTTCTTACCGAAATATCAAAGTTTTAGAAACAGAAAAGGATAGCCTCTTGATATATCTTAGCGAAAGAATGAGTTTGCATTTTGTTTCATTGCATTCGAGTTTAATAGGAAATAATTTATTCACAGTAAGAAATGTTGAACCTATAGGCGATTGCTGTCCATTTTTTCCATCTGAAATACTATATCACAATTTAATAAGAAGTGGAATATTCCATATTGTAATTGTGTTTGTTGAAGCAGAGGGGCCTATGTTTGTGCTTAATATATATGAATGGGATAGCATAAAGAATACAGTATCAATTGTGTATGAATCGGATTATTATTTTTCTTACCCATTATGGAATCCCACAATTGAAAGGGAAAAGATAAAAGTTAAGGATGAATATATATATATACCCTATTGTGAAGGATGTGAATCCGGCGTTGATGGAATGTTGAAATGGGATATATTGGTTTATGATGATTATGATTATATGTTAGTTAAGTAGTTTTTGATTGAATTTAAAACCCCTGCTCGGCGAAGTTTGCAACTTCGTCGAATTTTAACAGGCAGTTTGTAACTGCCATTCTTGGTTTACCAAGAAAACTGAACGGTCACAAGGCAATAACAATCTTAAAATGAAATTTATCAGCCATGTCAACGGGTTATCACATAAAGGAACAAGATGGTTTACATTATCTAACGTTTTATATGATTGTAATTTGTTTGTTTTTGCCATATAGAACTCGCCATCATAGATTATCTCTCTTTGAGAGAAATCTTGCACATGGCTCGTTTCAAG
>DUQY01000148.1 GCA_012837565.1 Bacteroidales bacterium
CCTTTCAATAGATAATATCTCAAATAAAGATTCTGTCTTTATATATTATTGTAATGATATTGACTCTAATTATACAATTGATTTAACTATTTCCTTCTACGATAACAAAGGGGAAAGTCGTTATAAAGAAAATGTAAAACAAATATTAGTTCAAAGCAATATATCAAAGAAAATAATTTCAATTTGTTTAAAAGATATTGAAGGTTTTAATCCAAAAACAGACTATATCTATGTTGAAGGAGATATTAACGGAAAAACAATAGATGCTCATTCATTCTTTGTAAAGCCAAAAGATTATATAAGGCCTATTGGAGATCCTAAATTCAAAACAAAGAAGGTTAAAATAAAAAGGAAAAGAGGTTATTATGGAAAGAAATATAATATTTATCTTAAATCAGACAACGTAATTAGAAATACTGTTATAGAATTATCATATAAGCATTCTTCAACAGAAACAATAATAATGGATATTCTCCCGCATAAAAATAACTTTATATATTCTTTCTACAAAAACTATATGCCAAAAAAGCCATTTAAAATTATAAATACCAATCTCCAATAATGCATTAAAATAATACAAGTGTTCAATGAATAATGAAGAGTTAATACCAAGAAGAGGAAACTATAGAAAACTGATTAGTTATCAAAAGTCTGAGACTGTTTTTGATATTACTTATTATTTCTGCCATAAATATCTTAATAGAGGAGATAGGACTATTGACCAAATGATTCAAGCTGCAAGGAGTGGAAAACAAAACAAACAGATTATCTTTTTTTAAACAATTATATTATGAATAAAATTAAACTATTTTTTATTGGACTCGTGTTTTTTGCAATAACACCAAACCTTTCTGCACAGAAGTCTTTGCACTTTGAAAGCAAGGTTAGCTTAGTCAATCCTTTTGTGGGTACTGATTTTCACGGACATACTTATCCTGGTGCTGTGGCTCCATTTGGTATGGTTCAGTTAAGTCCTGATTCTCGATTAGATGGTTGGGATGGTTGTAGTGGATATCATTATTCGGATTCAGTTGTATATGGTTTCTCACATACACACCTTTCTGGAACAGGTTGCTCTGATTATGGTGACTTCCTTTTTATGCCAACATATAAGGATAAGAGTGCAGAAAGTTTTTCAGAAACGTTTTCTCATAATAATGAAAAGGCATGGGCTGGTTATTATTCTGTAAAGTTTAATTCATCTGATATTTTTGTTGAACTTACAGCAACTCCAAGAGCAGGTTATCATCGTTACCATTATAATAAGAATGACGGAGAAAGGAATCTAATGATAGATCTTAAACATAGAGATGTATTGCTTGATTGTAGTTTTAAGAAAATTGACGATAAAACCATTGTTGGTATGCGAAGATCAAAGGCATGGAACGAAAATCAAGTTATTTTCTTTGCTGCATCATTTTCAGAGCAAATTAAGAATATAGACTATGACTCAATAACTAAAAAACTACTTGTATCATTTGGTCAAAACTTAGGTTGGAGTTCAAAAATAGAAGCAATTGTTTCTCTTTCATCAGTTAGTGAAGATGGTGCTTTAAGAAATCTAAGAGCTGAAACTTGCAAAACTTTTGAAGAAGCTAAGAAACTTTCAGAAAATCTCTGGGAAAAAGAACTTAATAAAATTGATATTGAAGGAGGAACACTTAGTCAGCAAAGAACATTCTACACCGCAATGTATCATTCGATGATTACTCCCAACCTCTATTCTGATGTTGATGGACAATATCTTGGAATGGATAGGGAAATACATAAAGCAGTAGATTATGACCGCTATACAGTTTTCTCACTTTGGGATACTTATAGAACACTTCATCCCCTACTTACTATTATTGACCAAAAACGAAGCAAGGATTTTGTAAATACTGCCTTAGATATGTTTAACCAAAGTGGTATATTGCCTGTTTGGGAACTTGCAAGCTACGAAACATATTGTATGATAGGACTTCACGGTATTTCAATGATTACTGATTCATATATGAAAGGAATTAGAGGAGATAAGAAATTAACCATGAAGGCATTTGTTCAAAACGCAAATAGTACTAACAGGATTAAGCAACTTGAAAAAAGAGGAGTATATAACCCTCAACTCTTTGGTTTAGACGCTTTTGATAAATATGGATATATATCTTCTGAAAAAGAACATGAAAGCGTTTCTAAGACACTGGAATACTCATATAATATGTGGTGTGTGGCACAGGTTGCAAAAGAGCAAAACCAAGAAACAATATATGAAGAGTTTATTCAAAAGGCACAGTATTATAAGAACCTATATAATCCAAAGAACAAATTTATACAACCTCGTGTAAATGGAAAATTTGTAGAAGACTTTGATCCAAAACAAATAGACCAAAACTATACCGAAGGAAATGGCTGGCAATATGGCTTCTACGTTCCACAAGATATTAAAGGACATATAAATTTAATGGGTGGAGATAAGATTTTCGTCGAATACTTAGATAATTGTTTTAACTCAACAGAAAAAACAACAGGAAGAAACCAAGCTGATGTAACAGGACTTATTGGCCAGTATGCACATGGGAACGAACCATCTCATCATATGGCGTACCTTTACACTTATGCAGGCCAGGCATGGAAAACACAGGAGCTAGTTAGAAAAATCTTAAACACTCTCTACACAGATAAACCTGATGGTATTTGTGGAAATGATGACTGTGGACAAATGAGTGCTTGGTATATAATGAGTTCATTAGGATTCTACCCAGTCTGTCCTGGCTCTAACCAATATGTTATCGGCTCACCCCTATTTGATAAAGCAACCATTCATCTTGAAAACGGGAAAACCTTTACCATAAATTCAAAACAAGGAAAAAACACTGCTTATATAAAGTCAATAAAACTCAATGGCAAGAAATACAAAAACACATTCTTAGATTATTTCGATATAATGAATGGAGGAAGTATTGATATAGAAATGGATTCAAAACCAAATAGTAAATTCGGCAAGAAAGAGTCAACAAGACCTCAAAGTGAGATAAAAGATAATCTAATAACCATTGCTCCACATTTTGAATATGAAGGCACAAGAACCTTTACTAATGAAAAACAAATCTATTTAAACTCAATAAATGGTAATATCCTAATGCCAACACTCGATTATGAGGATAGGAATTTAGTTCATTTTGGAGATAGAAACTACACTAGAAGAGATATAAAAACTAATGAAACAGTTACCATAACAGCAATAAGCACAAGTAAGGATGGCGTTGAAAGCAAGCCAGTAGTTGTTAAATTTAATAAAATTCCTGCAGGAAGAAAGGTTAAACTACTTTCAGAATACGATTCTCAATACACTGCAGGAGGAGAAGAGGGTTTAATTGACCAAATAACAGGAGGAAAGGAATGGAAATTAGGAGCATGGCAAGGTTATAGTGGAGTGGATTTTGTAGCTATACTTGATTTGGGAAAGAAACAAGAGGTAAATAGAATTGGAGGAAACTTCATACAAGAAACTAAGTCATGGATATTCCTACCTACAAAAGTAAACTACTATGTTTCAGAAGATGGAATCAACTTCACATTGCTTGAAACAATAAATACACCAATTCACGAAAGAGACGAAACACCACAAACACATACTTTCTTTACAAAGATACCATTCTCTGCTCGTTATATTAAAGTAGAAGCTATTAATATTGGAAAGAACCCAGATTGGCATCTATCAGCAGGAGAAAAATCATGGTTATTTATTGACGAAATAATTATAGAATAGATCATAATGAAAACTATCTAACGATTGATTTACTCAATATCTTTAACCTTAGATAATGAAAAAGAGAAAAATATTAGGTTATGGATATTCAAAGAATAATACAATAATAATCTAGATTTGATTCTATTGTTAATTATATTAATAATGAAGATAATACAGAGAAAACTGGAATATGGTTTGTGCTTTGTAATAAATAATTTGGCTTTTATAACCTCTGAACGTTATAATATAAAATATAACCTATAAATGTTATGATAAATAAAAAAGTGGCTAACGAGTATCGTATTTATAGATTGAATAAACGAATAAATAAATAACCATCATAAAATTCAGATATTTAGGTCTTTTGTTTTTCTTTCTTTGCGGCTGGGAAGAGGATATTGTTAAGAATTAGACGGTAACCTGAAGAATTAGGAAAAAGACTGAGGTCTGTTATTGGGTCGCCAACATAGTGCTGATAGTCTTCTGGGTCGTGACCTGAAAGAAAAGTCCAGGTGCCTTTGCCAAACGTTCCATGAAGATATCTAACCTCATCAATTGATTTATTTTCTCCAAGAACTAGGACGTTGGATTTAAGTAGGTTCTTGTTATATGCAGTACTCTGTCCCATAAATCCTTTAATTATCTTATTATGATTTTGGGTTAGCATGGTTGGTATCCAATCCCATTTTGCGGAAAAATCGAAGAGGACAAATAAATCGTTTTTCTCTTGTACCAGCCTAGAGCGTTGAACAGTTACATCAATATTTGATTTCTCATATTTGAAAGGGTCGGTAACTATTGTGAAATCCTTGAATGCAAAACATTTGGAATAATCTAGCTTGCTTTGTGCATTAGGTTCAATTGGGTCACCATCAAACATTACATCGCAGATATCAACTCCCTCTGCTGCTAGTGCTATATCGAAACTATCGGGTGCCGAACACATAGCAAACATAAAACCACCTCCTGAAACAAAATCTCTTAACTTCTTTGCAACAGCAAGTTTTAGTTGTGATACTTTCTTAAAACCCAGTTTCTTTGCCGTGGTTTCATTTGCCAACACATCTTCTTGATACCATAGTTGGTTTCTGTAATTTGCCCAAAACTTACCATATTGTCCAGTAAAGTCTTCGTGGTGAAGATGAACCCAATCATACATTGGAAGGACTCCTTTTATAATTTCTTCATCATAAATAACGTCATAAGGTATCTCTGCATAAGTTAAGACAAGTGTTACTGCATCATCCCAAGGTAGCTTATTTTTTGGAGAATAGACTGCAATCCTTGGAGCGTTTTGAAGTTTTACAACATCCATATTCTCTTCTGGTTCTGCAATTTGATTAAGTATTTGTGAAGCTTGTATATCTGCAATATTATTATAGCTTACACCTCTTAGCTTACACTGCTTTTCAATCTTTGCATCGTATTTTACAAGGAAAGACCCTCCCCTATAATTCAATAACCAACTAACTTCACCCTCTTGTTTCAATATCCAATAAGATATTCCATAAGCTTTTAGATGATTAGTCTGTGTATCATCCATAGGAATAAGCAAGTAGAGAGCAAAAGAATTTATGCTAAGAAGAATAGTTGCTAAAAATATAATAGTCTTTTTCATATCAATTAATTAAAAACCGCTGTCCTCATCCTCAATAAAATCATTATCAGAATTCATCTTAGAAGCAATTACCATTGAGCCAGCTCCATTTTCGTCAAAGTTAGTATTTCCTTCCATTGATCCCAAATAACCAGGATCAAAACTAACATCTTTGTTTGCAAACTTAACAAAATCTTTTTGAAATCTCAATCGAACTTCTGCCGTTGGTCCAGAGCGGTGCTTAGCAATAAGAACATCTGCCATGCCTGCGGTTGGACCTTTCTCATCTCCATCAGTAATTCCGTAATATTCAGGACGATAAATAAACATAACAATATCTGCATCCTGCTCAATAGCACCAGACTCTCTAAGGTCGGAAAGCATTGGTTTCTTTGTTCCTCCACGAGTTTCAACAGCACGAGAAAGCTGAGCTAATGCCAAAATAGGAATACTTAATTCTTTAGAAAGAGCTTTAAGCTGACGAGATATTGTAGATATTTCTTGTTCCCTATTTCCATTCTTATTATCTGAGTTTCCACTCATAAGCTGAAGGTAGTCGATAAATACCATCTTAATGCCATATTTTTGTTTCAACCTACGACATTTAGCTCTAAGTTCAAATATTTTAAGCTGAGGACTATCGTCAATATAAATTGGAGCTTTTGCAAGTCTTCCTACATCATGAAGACGCTCTAGCTCATCTTTTCTAAGTTGGTCTCCTTTTTTCAATCTTTCTCCTGGTATCTCAACCTCAGAAGATATTAAACGCATTGTTAGCTCCAAAGCAGTCATTTCCAAAGAAAAGAAAGCAACAGGTATATTATGATCTACAGCCATATTCCTTGCCATTGAAAGAGCTAAAGCCGTTTTACCCATTGCAGGACGAGCAGCCAAGATGATTAATGTTCCCTTGTGAAAACCTGTGGTTGCACTATCCAAATCCCTAAAACCTGAAGGTACACCAGAGGTTACACCACCTGCCTTTTGGGATGCTTCAATTTCTTGTTTAGCCTCATAAAGCAAAGATTCTATTGTTTGGAAATCACTTTTAAAGTTCTTGTCACTAATTTCCATTAAGTTGGTTTCGGTCTTATCTAAAAGCTCAACCACATCAGTTGTTTCTTCGTAAGCATCTTTAATAGTTTCTGTTGAAACCCTAATCAGTTCTCTTTGGATGAACTTTTCAGAAAGTATTCTTGCATGATATTCGATATGAGCACCAGAGGTAACTCGAGAAGTTAGAGATGAAATCTTATAAGCACCACCCACCATTTCAAGAGTTCCATTCTTCTTAAGCTGCTCAACAACTGTTAGTATGTCAACAGGAGAACTATTAAAGAAAAGTTGCTTTATTGCCTTAAACACTTCTCTGTATTCTGGCGTATAGAAATACTCCTCACGGATAACATCAATTGAGTTTGTTACTGCATCCTGATCTAAGAGTAGTCCTCCCAAAACAGCTTCTTCAAGGTCAAGTGCCTGAGGAGGTATCTTACCATTTAGAGCAAAAGCTTGGTCTGCTGTAAGACGAGTAGTCTTGGGTTTATAAGTATTTTCTTTCTTTTCCATAGACTGCAAAGATAAAACAAATAAAAAAGGAAAGCAATTTCAAACCAAAAGAATAAATAATATTATTAACTTTGCATCCTAAACTATTTGATTACTAAATCATATTATATTTTATGAAAAGCTATCTTAAGAAAAATAATAAC
>DUQY01000149.1 GCA_012837565.1 Bacteroidales bacterium
GGACAAGAAAGATGAGCCTAAGAAAACAGAGGCAAAGAAGACTGAACCTAAAAAGACTGAAACAAAGAAGACAGAAGTTAAGAAAACTACTTCAACTAAGACTGCTGAGAAAAAACCTAAGCAGGTTGAAAAAGCAAATAAGGATGTTGCTAGTTTAGAAATATCTGAATTTGTTATACCTGAAATTCCAGAAGTTCCATCTCTTGAGGACTTAAAGGTATCAGACATTAAGCCTAAGGCTCCAACAAAGGAAATAGAAATAGATAAAGAAAACACAAAGCTATTATCTGTGGAAACGCCTTTAGAAGAAAACAAAGAAATTGAAAAGGAAGATATTACCAAGGCTCAACCTAAGAAAGAAATCCCAAAGATTGCTAAGGCAGAGAAAAATGAAGTACCAGACGGAAACAAGTCAGAAGGAAGTTCTGATAATACCTCTTCACAACAAAACCAAGCTTCCAAAGTTACTTATAATTTTGAAAAAGAAGGTCTAATTGATTCCGAAGGAGTATTGGAAATAATGCCAGACGGTTATGGTTTCCTGCGTTCATCTGACTATAACTACCTTAACTCACCTGATGATATCTACGTTTCACAATCACAAGTAAAGCTATTTGGATTAAAGACAGGCGACACCGTTTCTGGAATTATTCGTCCACCAAAAGATGGAGAGAAATACTTCCCACTAGTTAGAGCAGAACTTATTAATGGTAGAACAACCGACCAAATAAGAGATAGGGTTCCTTTCGATTACCTTACCCCTCTTTTCCCAGAAGTGAAGTTCCAACTAACAGGACATAAGTTAGAAAGCCTTTCAACAAGAATAATTGACCTCTTCACTCCTATTGGTAAAGGGCAGCGTGCTCTAATTGTTGCGCCACCAAAAACAGGGAAGACAACCCTTTTAAAAGAAATAGCAAACGCAATATCAGCTAACCACCCTGAGGTATATCTTATAGTACTACTTATTGACGAAAGACCTGAGGAAGTAACCGATATGCGAAGGACAGTTAATGCAGAAGTTATTGCATCAACATTTGATGAGCCAGCAGATAGGCACGTAAAGATTGCCAACCTAGTTCTTGAAAAAGCAAAAAGAATGACAGAATGTGGTCACGATGTGGTTATTGTTCTAGACTCAATCACTCGTTTAGCAAGAGCTTATAATACCGTAGCACCATCATCAGGAAAGGTTCTTTCAGGAGGAGTGGAAGCTAACGCACTACAAAAACCAAAACGCTTCTTTGGAGCAGCAAGAAACATTGAAGGGGGAGGCTCTCTAACAATTATTGCAACTGCTCTTATTGAAACAGGTTCTAAGATGGACGAAGTGATTTTTGAAGAGTTTAAAGGTACTGGTAATATGGAACTTCAACTTGACAGAAAGATATCCAACAAACGTATCTACCCAGCAATTGACATAGTTACATCCTCAACCCGTAGAGAAGACCTACTACTAGAAAGCTCTATTGTTGGCAGAATGGGAATTATGCGTAATTACTTAGCCGATATGAATACAATTGAGGCTATGGAATTTATTAGAAAACAAGTACAAAACACAAGGAATAACCAAGAGTTTCTCCTTAGCATGAACAGTTAAGAAAATGAATAAGATAATAGATTTACAAGAAAAATCAGACTCTCTTTCAACAATGATATGCAGTTTTTCAAAACCTTTTATGCTAACAAAGGAACATAGCACAGAAATAAGACAGCTCCTAAGCTCCGAGTCAGACCTAAGACTAGGGCTAGAGTTTATTACAGAAGGGAAAACAGAAAAGGAACTTAAGCAGAATATTTTACTTGTCACCCAAGAGGCAGAGATAATCCTTTACACCCTTATGCAACTAGACAAAATAGGACTTAAAGAAGCCCTCCCAATGATTGATAAGGCAAAAGAAATTGTTGCAATCATAAAGACATTATAAACCAAGCAAGACTAAGAAACACAAAACAAAGATATGGCAAACAACGAAGACTTATTCAAAAAAATCATCTCACACTCAAAAGAATATGGGTATATTTTCCCTTCATCAGAAATATATGATGGAATGGCTGCCGTTTATGACTATGGACAATATGGCGTTGAACTAAAGAATAATATAAAACAATATTGGTGGAAATCGATGGTACAAATGCATGATAACATTGTAGGCATTGACTCATCAATATTTATGCACCCGAAGATTTGGAAAGCCTCAGGACACGTAGATGCATTCAATGACCCATTAATCGACAACAAAGACTCAAAGAAAAGATATAGGGCAGATGTTTTGATAGAAGACCATATTGCAAAAATAGAAGACAAAATAGAGAAAGAAGTCCTTAAGGCAGAAAAGCGCTTTGGAGACAGTTTCAACAAAGAAGAATTTGTATCAACCAACCAAAGAGTATTAGACAATCAAGCAAAGATAGACGATATATCTTCTCGATTTGCAGACCTAATGAATGCAGAAAACCTTGAAGGAGTAAAACTCTTGATTGAAGAACTAGGAATAGTTTGCCCAATAAGTGGAACAAAAAACTGGACAGATGTACGTCAGTTCAATCTAATGTTCTCAACCAAAATGGGCTCCCTAAGCGAAGATACCAACATAGTATATCTAAGACCAGAAACAGCACAAGGCATATTCGTTAACTTCCTAAATGTTCAGAAAAGTGGAAGAATGAAGATACCATTTGGCATAGCACAGATAGGGAAAGCCTTTAGGAATGAGATAGTAGCAAGACAGTTTATCTTCCGAATGAGAGAATTTGAACAAATGGAGATGCAGTTCTTCGTTCGACCAGGAGAAGAGCTTAAATGGTTTGAACACTGGAAGGAAACAAGGATGAAATGGCACCTATCACTTGGCATACCAAAAACAGAATATCGTTTCCACGACCACGAAAAACTAGCACACTATGCAAATGCAGCAACAGATATTGAATTTAGATTCCCATTTGGATTTAAAGAATTAGAAGGCATACACTCAAGAGGCGACTTCGACCTAAAACAACACCAAGAGTTCTCAGGCAAGAAAATACAATACTTCGACCCAGAACTAAAAGAAAACTACACACCATACGTAGTTGAAACCTCAATCGGATTAGACAGAACCTTCCTTGCAGTACTATCGCACGCCTATACCGAACAAACCCTTGAAGATGGCACAATTAGAACAGTACTTAACCTACCAAAAGTACTTTGTCCAATCAAAGCAGCAATCCTTCCACTTGTGAAGAAAGATAATATGCCAGAGAAAGCAAAAGAAATAGAGAAAATGCTACGCTCAGACTTCATGGTACAATACGATGAAAAAGACGCAATCGGCAAACGTTACCGCCGTCAAGACGCAATCGGCACACCTTATTGCATAACAGTCGATACCCAAACCCTCGAAGACAATACAGTAACCATCAGGGAAAGAGACACCATGCACCAAGACCGCATTCCAATCTCTGACCTAACAAACTACATACACAAAGGCATCAGACCCTTAGCATAAACCAAAAAGCATATTATTCTTATAATATACAAACACACAGAAAGACGCCCAATTGGACGTCTTTTTTCTGATTTTGACACAACAAAATACAGTATTTATTAAATTCTTAACAATCTGTTTATTATTGCTCTATATATATACGCAGAACATCAAATATATCCCCTAAGCACTCCCACCCTCAAGCAGTTTTAAGATTCCTTGTAAGTCAATGAAGATATACTTATCAACAATAAAATGAGTTTTGGCAAGTTGAGAAAGCAATTATTATAATCAAAAGGGTTAAGAGTTAATACGTAAAATTTCGTTTCCAATCTTCTAATATTATTCAAGAAAACTAGCCCGAAAAAGAGACAAAATTAAAACGCTGTAATAATTTACTGAAACGCTGTTTTAAAAAAATGAAACGCTGTTTCAAGAAATTAAAACAGCGTTTCAGTAAGACCCCGTCTTTTTAAATTTATGTCCCACCTTTTTAAATTTATATCCCACTTTTTTAAAATTATATCAAGTCTTTTTTCACAAAGGTCAACTCCTGATTCTTACAGTTTATACAACAAAGGGCGAATGCAATTCGCCCTTAAGTTTGTTTGTGCTTACTTGTATGTGTTCTTAATCCTCTTTTGAGGTTAGGATTTCTAAGATTAGGTCATCCATAGAGTCCATTCCGTAGCGTCCTATCTTGCCTATGTTTTGGATTGAGCGTTCGATTGATTTTTCGCTTATGCCGTCGGTTGGTTCTACTTCTATATTGCGAACAGCAAGGGTTGAGCTATCGAAGGCTGAGCCAAGTGCTACTGACATTTTGAGGGAACATGAGGGTTTGGCTCCGTCACATATCATGCCTGTTAGGGTGTTTATCATATTTTTTATTGAAAAACATACTTGTGCATAGCTTCCACCTTGTAAGAGGACTAAGCCTGCTGACACTCCAATGGATGCGTTTACTAAGCCACAAAGGGCTGATAGTCTGCCGATATATTGTTTTACGTAGGTTGAGGTTAGGTGCGATAGCATTAGGGCTCTAATTAGTTCTTCTTCGGTTTTATTGGTTTCTTTGCTAAATTCGTATATTGGTAGGGTGCAAGTGATCCCTTGGTTGCCTGAGCCTGAATTGGTATAAACTGGTGCTGTGGCTCCTCCCATTCTTGCATCGGATGCGGCACAGGTTTTTGCTATTACTCTCTTACGGACTGAGGTTTCTTCATCGCTCATTAGTATTTTGCCTATCTTTAAGCCATAGTCGCCTCTTAGTCCTTCTTTCGATGCTGCCTCTATTACTGGTATTGTGTCTAGTATCCACCTTATTTTGGTTAATGGTGTTTTGGTTGCGTAGTCGAACATGTCTTCTAGAGTGAATGTTAGATTTTGATCTATATCTTTTTGTTGTTCTGTCTCTACTTCTACACTAAACAAAACCTCATCATTCTTTTGCACGTGTACTATGTTTTGATGTGTCTTTGCTATTATTACTTTCGAGGTTTGGTCGTCTGCGTATGCTATGCATTCGATATGGAGTTTGTCTACGTCTTTTGCGTGAAATATATCTATCTTATGATTCTTCAGCCAAGTTTTGGCTTCTGGCATACATTCTTTTTTGCAGTTTAGTACATCTAAGCCTTTTGAACTATCACCACAGACCACCCCAAGGCTTATTGCTATTGGTAGCCCAATCATTCCTGTGCCTGGTATTCCTACTCCCATGGCGTTTTTTATTACGTTTTGGCTTATATGTAGTTCTATTCGTTGTGGCTCTTGTCCTAAGACTTCTTTTGCTTTAGCTACACAAAGTGCAACTGCTACTGGTTCGGTGCATCCTGTGGATAGGATTATATTATCTTTTAATAGTTGTTCAATTATTTCTTCCTTGGACATTATTTATCAGTTTGGATTGTTATTTTTTCTTGTTTGCTTTTTCAATTTCTTTCATAACATCTGGCTTAATCTTCTTTTCATATACTTTCTTGAAGTCTTCGAAGGTGTATTGAAGGTCGTATTTTCCGCCTAAGAATACTACTATTGGTTCGAAGTCTTGTGGTGGGAAATAACTTGGGATGATTGTTGCGATATTAAGATCGGGGTTAAGTACGGAGAATGATGGGTATGCTAGACGGTTATTTAACAGATAGCTTGCTAGCTCATGTGCTGAACCTCTTTTCTTTGGGTTTGGGTTCTTGTATTCTTTTCCTCCAAACATTACTGCTTCTTTCGATTCTGCATCAAATTTAACGTTATAGAAATAATGGTTCATTAGCTCTGCAATCAATGCGTCTGCAAATGTGTCTTTCTCCATTCTCTTGCACCATCCACACCAGTCGGTATAGCAGTCGACGAATACTCTTTTGGCGTCTTTGCCGTCTTTTTCTATATGTGATTCTACTTCAGCTATATTTATCCACTCTATTGTTTTTTGGGAATAGCCTGCACTAACAAAAATAGTTAGGCATAATACTAAAAGGCTGATTTTTTTCATAGTATTTCTTTATTTAATTGTAATTTATCTGGTTTATTTAATTTAATATCTTTTCTTCGTCTATTCTTTTTATTTTGGCTCCTGTATAATAGAATTCCAAAACCTGCCAGTATTCATAACCCTGATCGCACATATTTATTGCTCCCTCTTGGCTCATTCCTACTCCATGTCCGTAGCCTTTGCCACTTAGTTTTACTTCGCTTCCCCATAGCTGTATGTCGAAAAGGGTAGATCTTAGAGCAAAGTCTTTCCTTATCTGAACTAATGGAACGCCTAGCATGGTTTTCTTCCTGCCCTCCTTTTGTGAGAAGTTTATTAGTTCGTTCTTTACAGAGTCGTCCTTAATGTTTACTCCTTTTTCTCTGAAATAATTCCTCCAATCTCTAAGTCTTATGTATTTTTCCCATTCGTAGGCTTTCATTCCTACTGAAAAAGTGTCTTGCTTGCCTGTAAGGTGTGAGAAAGCATTTTTCCAAACATCTTCCGAGTTAACGGTCTGCCCTCCACTATTTGCATGAAAAAGGGTTTCGATAAGGTTGCCCATGGAGTCTACAATTACCTCTCCCTTGCTATTATGTGCTCCTTGTATTACTTCTACTTGGTTGCATCTGCCCTTATATGCTTGGCAATGTACTCCATCGCACATATGGTAGCCGTCTTTTTGGTGCTTGTTTAGGTTCATAAACAGATAGTTCCTTACACAGATGGCTTGTAGTTTGAAGAAGTCTACGTTTTTGGTTGCTCCCCATGTTTCTGCCTGAACTACGCCTGCTATATAGCTTTCTATTTCTATATTATTTATTAGTTTAAGATGTCCTTTTTCATTGCTTACCAATAGATTGTCGTCATATCGTCTTTCTGGCACTCCATTTTCTTTGGGGCTTAGGAGAAAGAAGTTCATTAGACCTTGGGTTAGGAAATTAATGGTTTTGTAGTTGCCTATTAGGGAATCGTTTATCAGAAGTTCTAGCTTTTCTGACTTGGCTTTAATTTTTACTATATCGGTTTTCTGAATGCTTATTTCTTGCTCGCCTAACTTAATGGTATATCGCCCAAATGAGGATACAAAGCTTGCTTCCTTTATCTGTTTATCGGCATATATCCTTACATTTATCTTTTCTGCACTTAATGACAGGGATAGGACTGTGAATAGTATAAGTAGTATGGTCTTTAAAAATTTCATTTTATGTTTTAGTTTTGTAGTAGCTTTACAATGCTTTTTGCAACCTTATTGCTTGCTCCCGCTTCGCCTAGCATTATCTTTAGGTTAGAATAATTCATCTCTATCTCTGTTCTATATCCTTCGTCGTAGGCTATTCTTCTAAATTCTTTTTCTAGGTTGTCTTCGTTCCAGTCTTTTTGAAGTAGTTCAACCACTGCTGGTCTGTCGAGTATTAGGTTTACAAGCGAAACGTATTTAAGTTTAACTAGCATCTTACCTATTGCAAACGATATTGGGTTTCCCTTATAGCAAACAACCTCTGGCACATTGAAAAGTGCTGTTTCAAGGGTTGCAGTTCCTGAGCAGACAATTGCTGCATAGGACACGCTAAGAATGGAATAGATTTGGTTATAGATTATCTTTACGTCCTTACCATCCATAAACTTTCTGTAAAACTCTTCTTTGTGGGTGTGAAGTCCTGCAATGACGAAATCGAAGTCAGGGAACTTTTCAACAAGCGTCATTTGAACGGAAAGAATTTTCTTTATTTCTTGTATCCTACTGCCTGGCAAAAGTGCTATTATTGGTTTTTCGCCTAGCTTGTTTTCTGCCAAAAAGGCTTCTTTGTCTTGGGTTTGGGAATAGTCTTGTATCTCGTCAAGGAGTGGATTACCATAGTATTCTACGTCTAGGTCGTGCTTTTTGAAGAAATCCTGTTCGAATGGGAATATTACATAGAGTCTGGTTAATACCTTCTTCATTAACTTTATTCTTCCTTTTTTCCATGCCCATACTTTTGGAGATATATAGTATATGGTTTTGATGCCTTTAAAGTGGCAGAAAGATGCTATTCGGAGGTTGAAACCTGGATAGTCAACAAATATAACTGCATCTGGTTTGTAGTTAAGGATGTCTTTCTTACAGAATCTTAGGTTTGTTAGAATGGTTTTAAGGTTTGCTATTACCTCAACAAACCCCATAAAGCTAAGGTCTTTGATATGCTTAACAAGGGTTCCGCCCTCTTTTGCCATATTATCACCTCCCCAAAACCTAAACTCTGCATCTTCGTCCTTCGCTTTTAAGCCTTTCATAAGGAAAGAGGCATGTAAATCTCCTGAAACCTCACCTGCAATTATATAATATTTCATATCTATTTGGCAATTGTGTTAAAAACTCCTGATGTGTATAGGAAGAAAAAGTATGGTATTAAGGTGAAAACAATTACTAGGACTATTGCTTTAGCTGATTTTATATATTCTATCTTAAAATACCATCTCATTAGAAGTATGGTTGGGATAAAAGAAAATAGGAATAGCTTAGGGTCGTCGTTATATGTTTTGGAAAAAAGACTTAAGCCTAAAAGTAAAATAATTGATGTTAAGATTATGGATATTATTCCAACCAAGGCTCCAAAACCATAATCGTCTTTTCGTAGTTTATTTATCATTATTGAAAACGATTTTTATATTTATCTATTACTTTATAGGCTGTGAAGTCTACCTGCTGTGGTGTTATTGCAATGTAGCCATCAGCCAGAGCGTGGTAGTCGGCTTCTTGGTTTTCGTCTTGAATATTATAGACTCCTGTTAGCCAAAAATAACTATATCCCATAGGGTCTTGTCTTTCAACAAAGTCTTCATTCCAATATGCCTTTGCTTGGTGGCATACCTTAACTCCTTTAATGTCTTTGGCTGGTATATTAACATTTAAACAAGTCCCCTCATCTAGTCCATTTGCCAAAACTTCCTTTGTTATTTTCTCAATAAAAGGAATGGAATGGGCAAAATCAGCATCCGACTTATGGCAGTCGAGCGAAAAGCCAATGCTTGGAACACCTAATGCGCAACCCTCAAAAACTGCTGCCATGGTTCCTGAATATATCGTGTTGATTGAAGCATTTGAGCCATGGTTTATGCCAGATACAAGTAGGTCTGGTTTTCTTTCTACCATAAGTTTATTAAATGCTATCTTAACAGCATCGACAGGGGTTCCACTACATATGTATGCGTTATAGCCCTCCTCTTCTGCTATTCTATGGTATCTTAAGGGTTCATTAACGGTTATAGAATGGCTCTTGCCACTTTGCTGTGTCATGGGTGCAACAACAATAACATCTCCAAGCTTTTTCATCATTTCAACAAGCAACTCAATACCTTTGGAGCGGTAGCTATCATCATTGGTAACAAAAATCAATGGTCTTCTCATATAATTCAAAATAAGTTACAAAGATAAGTATAAAAATACTACTTTTGCATATTAAATTTTTTTTTATGATAAAACGCTTACTACTTCTGCCAATTCATCTTTTATGGAAGATTGAAAATAAATTTCTTAGGTTTCTTTTTGTTGGAGGAATAAATACTGCTTTCGGATATTTTCTATTCATATTCCTAATTTGGATTGGGCTTCACTACACAATAGCTCTTTTAGTTTCTCAAA
>DUQY01000150.1 GCA_012837565.1 Bacteroidales bacterium
CTCATATATAAATTGTAAACAGTCACACTTAGAGGGTCTCCACTATATTTTGTCCAAGACAAGTTTATAGTAGAGCTACAAGGCTCCCTATTTTCTGAAAGCACAATGTTCTTATGGTTATTTGACCTTAGTGACGTATTATAGCAAGAGTCGAAAGCCATTACGGCAAGGCTAAAAACGTATTGAACATTGCAAGTGTCGCAAACAAAACTATTTTGATTAGCACCCATAATAGTGTCAATCCCTATGCAAGGGCTACCCTCACAAATAACATATCCTTTGGTGTCAATGGAAGGGGAGGGCGTCCATGAAAGAACAAGCTTTTGGCTATCCAAATCAACCCCGGAGGAAAGAACAATAGCCTCAGAAGGTATTTCAGTATCCTCAACAAAATGACTTCTTAGGTTTGAAACAGAAGCACAACCATAAGCATTTGGTAGCTCAACCTTGTAGTAAACAGTATCAGAGCAGGGAGGAGGGAAGCTATCGGTAAAGGTTAGAATATCTGTTGAATCTATTTTCTGCCAATTAATTGATTGGTTTGCAAAACGTCTATATATAATATATTTTTGGTTCTCCGTTCCAACAAGAGTCTCCGAGGGTGATAAGTGAGGAGATGTCCAGTCGAGCCTAAAGGAAGACCCACCATTATGAATAAGACTTAAAAATATGGTATTACCATAGGATATATTAGTAGGATTGGAGCTAAGACTATATTTTATTTGACCATTATTAGCATTATGAGAATTGTCGGTAAAAGAACCAATATTTATATCAGGTTGGCTACCCGCCAATTCATAATCACTGCTCGTATTATTAAAAGCAGAGATAGTATATTGCTCAAAATCAATTGAAACAGTCTGATAAAAGATAGTTGTTGAACCATCCTCATTAACCTGTGTACATAATATATTTGGTATTTGACCAAAAGATATATTAATACCAAAGAAGAAAACTATTATCAATAAGATTTTTCGCATAATACATTAGTAAAACGTATCTAATTTGTTAATGTTGCATCACCAGCCCTTATCTCTACCATTTGATTTACATTAAAGTAAGATTGAGCCAATCTCAAAACCTCATCACTATCGATTTCAGACACAACCTTAAGGTAGTTATGGAAATAATCGTAGTCCAAACCAAATTTAAGAATAGAACGGAAATTATCCGATAGCTCAAAACTACCATCCAAACTCCTTAACATAGTTCCTTTCATAAAGTTCTTAACCTTATGCAGTTCCTCATCAGTTACCCTTTTTGACTTCAAGACCTCAATCTCATTATAAATCTCATTAATAGCATCTTGGCAATTCTCTTGCTTAATTTCAGCCGAAATATAAAAAAGACCAATATCCTTAAAAGAATGCAAAGAAGACCCAATACCATAAGTATAGCCCTTATCCTCACGAATATTTGACATTAACCTAGAGCCAAAATAACCACCAAGCAAAGTACTTACAACATTTAAGCCCATATAATCAACATGATTGGCCGAAATGGTAGTACACCCAATCCTCACCGAAGACTGAACAGCCGAATCAAGAGGGATAGATTTAAGTATATTATTATTCTGTTGATAAGTCAAGTTCTTAACATCCAAAACCCCATCCTTTTTCCAATCCTTCTTACCAAAACTCTTATTTAAAAGCCCAATAAGCCTATCATCAACATCGCCAGCAATAATAATGGAGCATCTCTCATAAGAATAAAACGAATTATAGAAATCAAACAAGTCCTGCCTTGTCAATAAATCGTAGTCCTCCATCCTTCCAACAATTCCAAAAGGATGCATTTCACCAAAAAGACATTGGAAAAAATTAACCCTTGCCAAATAATTTGTTTTCTTTTCATTAACCAAACGCTGCTGTCTCAAACGCCTAAGATAAACCTCCATTTCCGTTTGAGGGAAAGCAGGATCCTTAATAATCTCCTCAAACCACGGAATCAAATCCTCTTTATATTTTTTCAAGAAATAAAAACAAACCGACGCCGTTTCCTTATCAAGACTCCTTTCAATAAAAGCACCATAGAAATCAATCTTATCAGCAATCTCCTTAGCACTATGACTGACAGATCCTTCCGTAAGCAGGTTATTAGCAACCAAAGACGAAAAAACCTTTTCCTGATTCATAGTGCCAGCATTTTCAAAATAAAACTCCATCCTAATAACGTCCATACTATCATTCTTAAAAGCATAGACCTTCAACCCATTATCCAAAATGGTAGTATCAGGCTTAAGAGAAGGAATAACAAAGTCAATATTATTTTTCATACACTACATTACATTAAAAAATTACACCCCACATACCCCAACACACAATATCTATGCAAAGTAAACAAAAAAAAATGAGAAAATACAAGTAAATTAAATTTCCACTCTACTTACAAAGACTTTGTAGTTCTCTACTGAGGGTAATTTACTGCCTTTAGATAGTACTTCATTAATAAAATCGCATGCTTCTTTTTGACTTATTAGTTTGTTTTTAACAGCATAATATAAAAAATCGAAGGTGGTGAGATATGTTATTTGATTCTTATTGCAGTAGGTTTTAATATCCTTTAAATTGCTACTTGCTAACACATCATGATTCCATTTACAGTATATCATGGAAGCAGTTTCTCCCTTTCCAAAGTTTTGTAGCAAAAAAGCATATTCTCTCATTTCCTCTCCATAGGGTTTAAATTCAATAAGAGTTATATTCTTTAAAAGTGATATTTGATTATCTAACTGCTTTTTAATACTTCCTACTATCTCTTCATAAACCTTATCAAGGATAATATATTTATACTTTGGAAAAATATTTGGCAAAATACTTAGCATTTGACCCTTGGAGAAATGAATAATTATATCAGCATCAAGAACAATTTTAACTTTTTTCATGATATATTTGATTCATTAATTCACAATAATGTCCCTCCGATATCTTTCCTTTGTCAAATAAATATTTTGCTTTTTCACCAAAGGAACCAATAATCAAATTACGTCCACCTTTTTCATATAAGGCAGTGTCATAACCATATTCCCTTGCAGTGGATTTTGCTGGCAAAGAAGAATAAAGTTCAAATAGTTTATCTGAAAGGAACTTAAGTTGTTTTAATCTAATCAAAATTGACTGCCTTGAAACAGAAAAGTACTGTTCAAGATAAATTATTTTGGAAAGAGGAATTTCTTTTGATTCAATTTCATCCTTAGTCAACTCCTTATACAAACCCTCTCTTGGCATTAGAAGGGCAGAAGCAAAATAATTAGCATTTACTTCTGAGGGTTCTTTCTGGGTATCCTTACTACAAATATTAGGCGTTAGATTTTCTTCATAAAACAAATGATATAACTCATGACAAATAGTGAAATGCTGTCTTCCCTTAGTCCTATTAAAGTTAATCATCATAAAACGATTTCCATTTTTTGAACGAATAGATATGCCATAGAAGTCATCAGAAAGAGAGCGGAAGGAAGTAAGAACATTAAGTTTTTGAAGCAAACTTTTCAAAGCAATAGGTTGAGTTTGACTTAAATTATTGTCAGCTCTGAATTTATTAGCAAATTCTTCTAATATTTCTGGCTTAAGCTTTTTCATGATTTCAATAATCTATCCATTTTCAAATAACTTTTCACAATGCCTTTAAAATAAGCAATTTCTTTCATATCCTCCTCCGAAATTCCTTCAACTCTAAATGCAGAGGTAAGAATATCTTCAAGAACAGATTTATCTTCCTCATAAAACATGGATATTTCACAACCAAATAAATCAGATAATTGTTCTAAAACATCTAAGGGAGCTTCTCTTAAGCCCAATTCATAATTAGAATAGGTAGAACGATTAATTTTAAGATATTTAACCACAGCATCTTGTGTGAAGTTATTCATCTCACGTAAGAATTTAATATTAGTTCCTATTATATTTTTCATAATGTTTATACAATTATTATTGTGTGGCAAAGTTACAATAAATTTCAGCAAAATACCATAATGACACAGTTTTTAACTTTTATTAGAGTATGTTTGACAATAAAAAAAGGGACGAAAAGTATTCCGTCCCCATGATTAACTATTAATTGCTAAGAACTAATAATTATTGAAGTCCCTTTGGTGCTGGGTCACGATATTGATAACCTGTAGACTTCAACTTAGACTTGAATCGTGCATTAGGATTAAAATTAACCTTAACACGTCTAATGGTTGAAGCATCCACCTCATCAATAGAATTCATAGCGTTTGCTTTTAGGTATGGAGTAAAGCTGCCCATTTGATCCAACCTAATCGTAATGCCATTCATGGTAGCATTTACAATCTCCATTTGCAAAGCCCTAATTGCAGAAAGCACGTCGTTTTCCGCAAGAGAGGAAGCTGCAGCAATTCTTTCAATCAACTGCTCTTGACTCATGATCCCATTTCGAGACATAACTGCCAAGTACTTTTCACCAGGTGTATCACCTACAGAAATCATACGTTTAACAATAGTGTAATGTAACATATTTTCCTACGATTAACCCTATATCATCGCGAGGTTTCTTGTTCATAATTGTGGATTTTATCTATCTAAATCTCACTCTACAAAGATACAAAAACTATCTGAATTAAAGAAGTATAATCGACATAAATACGCATAATTTTTAGTTAAATAATCTTAAATTAAAAGACACAAAATACATCAAGTTTAGTTAAAAATATACTTAACATAATAATAATTATATTAAGGATAAATCCAAATAAGTTAGGTTTAATTTTGTATAGGTTAAGCTTATATTATATATTTTTTTCTAAAACAAAGGTTAAATAAATAGAGAATAGAGGAGAAAAAGAATGAAAAGTTACCCAAGTTACCTAAAATAGGTCACTATCCAAAACTATTTCACGAAAAAAATGAAAAAAAGTTTTTGAAAAGTGACCTATTTGGGTAACTATGGTAACTATTTTTTTATGATTCAAATGATCAACTTTCAAGGTTTAAACTTCCCTTTTCGAACCAGATGAAAGTGGCATTAGCTGTTGATTTCTTTATTTCAAAGCCTAAACTCTTTAATCTTTTGCTAAATGTTCTTATTGACATTTTGTTATATCCATAAGCTTGTGCCCACGCTTCAAATTCTCCATAGAGTTGAGATAATAATATTTTTCTTTCCTCAGAAGGCTTATACATCAATTCATCAACAAATAGATAAACAGAGTCGCTTTCCATTCTGAAATCATCAAATGCTTTATTAACTGCTTCAACTGCTGTAAATTTCTTATTTTCTTTCAATCGTTTTACCCCCTCAATAAGCCAATTACAGATGCCAGAGAGTTCTTCACAAAGTTCATTTGTAAGATTTGGATTTATGTTCTCTTTTTTTATTGTAACCATAAAAGGAAGAAATAAGAATCGACGAAAGTACCCATTAGTGAATTCATCAACTATTGGCATATTATTAGAAGATATTATACTTGGAGGATATTCGTCAGTCATAAAAGGATTTTCGTATAACCTCTTTACTGGCAGTCTTTCTCCAGAGACATAGCTCTTGAATATTGCATTATTATATATCTTCTGAGTGTTTTCATAAGATATATTTGCAATTTTTCCAATCATTTGAGCAATATACAATCCGTCTTGACGAGTAA
>DUQY01000151.1 GCA_012837565.1 Bacteroidales bacterium
AAAAGTTACCGAAACGGTAAGAGGTGAAATTGAGGATGTGATATTATAATAGATAGTATCCCCATTATATACTGCGGAAAAATCTTCGGCTTGGGTGTTTAGATTTATCCCTATTATTAGGGTCAATAAAATTAATAATGATTTTTTCATCTTGACCTCCTTTATTTGTTGTTTTAAAATATTCTATATATTTGATCTTTAATAATGTCTATTTACTCGTTGCAAATATAATGTTTTTATTTAACTTAAAGATGTTTTTATTTATAAAATTTGAGATTAAAAAATAAAATTGGTTTTTACGATAAGAGAAGTATGGTAATAATGTTATTTTATTGATTATTTAAGCATTTTCTTTGAAAGGCAAATATCAATAATTTCTTCGTAAATTCTTTTTGAGCGTTGTTCTTTCTAATCTTCTCTCCTTACACGAGCGGCAAGAGATAATATAATATTTTCTGGATTATTATTAATAAGTGATAATATATTAGCACTTGCAAAGTTAGCTAATGTTAAATGAAAAACAAAGGAATATTATGCTTTATTTCTTCTTATAAACTAAGAATTGGAATTCTAAGCTGTTGTTTGGGTCAGTTTTAATCTCGCTTTCGGATTCAATAGTCCAAGTGTTGAGGTCTATTTCTGGGAAAAAAGTGTCACCCTGGTAGTCTTTGAAAACTTTTGTTATATAAAGCTTATCGCAAAAGGGTAGGGCAGCCTTGTAAAGCATTCCTCCTCCCATAATAAAGCTTTTATCGAATTTTTTGGCGTAATCAATAGCCTCTTCTATTGAGTGAATTACTTTTGCTCCCTCAATTTCTAAGTCTTTATTCCTTGAAATTACAATATTTTCTCTTTTTGGGAGGGGTTTAAAAGGTAGGGACTCCCATGTCTTTCTTCCCATAATGATTGGGCAGCCAAGTGTTGTGCTTTTGAAATACTTTAAGTCCTCGGAGATATGCCAAAGCAGATCGTTATCTTTTCCTATGGCATTATTATTGGCAGTTGCCACTATAATATTTATCATAATCTTAGTTTTATTTTGTCTTATACAGCAATTGGAGCTTTAATTGTAGGGTGGGATTTATAGTTTAGAATCTCTATATCCTCGTATTTAAAGTCGAAAATGCTTCGAATATCTTTGTTTAGTTTTAGTTGGGCTAGGGGGTAGGACTCTCTTGAAAGCTGAAGTTTGGCTTGGTCGAAATGATTTGAATAAATATGAGCGTCACCAAGGGTATGGATAAATTCTCCTACTTCTAAGTCACAAACCTGTGCTATCATATGGGTAAGGAGTGCGTAAGATGCAATATTAAAAGGAACACCTAAGAAAATATCTGCTGATCTTTGATAGAGTTGACAAGATAGTTTTCCATTATTTATGTAGAACTGGAAGAGTATATGGCAAGGTGGTAGCGCCATATCGTCTATTTCTCCAACATTCCAAGCGTTTATTAACAATCTTCTTGAATTTGGTTCAGTCTTTATTTGCTCTATTAATTGTGAAATTTGATCTATTGTTTCCCCTTTTTGATTTGTCCATGAGCGCCATTGTTTGCCGTAGATTGGTCCTAAGTCTCCGTTTTCGTCTGCCCACTCATCCCAAATTGTAACCTCGTTTTCGTGTAGGTATTTGATATTTGTATTTCCTTGTAGGAACCAAAGAAGTTCGTGAATAATGGATCGGGTATGTAGTTTCTTGGTAGTTACCATTGGGAATCCCTCTTGAAGGTTAAATCTCATCTGATAACCAAATACGCTCTTAGTTCCTGTGCCTGTCCTATCTTCTTTTATATTGCCATTATTAAGAACATGCTCTAATAAATCTAAGTATTGTTTCATTCTTTATTGGTTTAGTGTTTATAGTTTAGGGTTTAAAGTAAGTATGAAACGCTATAAAAGGTCTTTTCCTATATCTTTCCTAAAATATTTGCCTTTATAAGATATCTTATCCGCATTTTGATATGTATTATCTAAGGCTTCTTCTAATGTATCGCCAAAAGAAGTAATAGCAATTACCCTTCCGCCATTTGTTACAATCTTTCCATCGTTTTCTTTTGTACCTGCGTGAAATACAATACAATCCTTTATATTCTCAATGCCAGATATAATATCTCCTTTTTTATAATCCTCAGGATAACCCCCAGCAACCATCATAACGGTTGTGCAGTAACGATTATCAATTTTAAGGTTTACTTTATCAAGTGACTTTGTTCTGAAACTATTAAATGCTTCCACTATATCCGATTTTATTCTTGGAAATACGCTTTCTGTTTCAGGGTCGCCCATCCTAACATTATATTCAATAACATAAGGCTCTCCCTCAACATTCATTAGACCAATAAAGATAAAACCTTGGTATGGGATATTATCTTTCTTTAAGCCTTCAATTGTTGGTATAATAATTGTTTTCTCTACCTTGTCCATAAAAGCTTTATCAGCAAAGGGAACAGGAGAAATTGAGCCCATGCCACCAGTGTTTAAACCAGTGTCGCCTTCTCCAATTCTTTTATAGTCTTTTGCAACAG
>DUQY01000152.1 GCA_012837565.1 Bacteroidales bacterium
AACAGAAGAATTAGTTGTGATTGGAGATGATCAACTTGATTTTCTGGCAAGTCTTAAGAGCAAGGATGAACTCGTTGCAGATGTAGTTCTTGCACTTAAATCTTCTGCAATTAAAGTAGCTGGTGCTCTACAAACAATAGTGGACAAAGATGCTGCATAAATTAAATGTTTAACCGAAAAAAATAAAATAAAATGGCAGATTTAAAAGCGTTTGCAGAACAATTAGTTAATCTAACTGTTAAAGAAGTTAAGGAATTAGCTGACATATTAAAAGACGAATATGGTATTGAGCCAGCAGCAGCAGCAGCAGTTGCAGTAGCAGGTCCAGCAGCAGCAGCAGTAGTAGAAGAACAAACTTCATTTGATGTTATCCTTCTAGAAGCAGGTGCGTCTAAATTAAATGTTGTTAAATTAGTAAAAGACCTTTGTAGTCTTGGTCTAAAAGAAGCAAAAGAACTTGTTGATGCAGCTCCAAAACCTTTAAAAGAAGGAGTTTCAAAAGATGAAGCTGAAGCATTAAAAGCTCAATTAGAAGAAGCTGGTGCGAAAGTTGAAGTAAAATAAGACATTTCACAACAAAGTTATCATAGGAATATGGTATTCTAACGATAGAATACCTATTCCTTGTTTGTGTTTGTATAAATCTTATTTTTTTACTAATTAATATTTAAACCTTGGCACACAATAAATCCAAAATAGTAAGTTTTGCATCCGTAAAACCATTTGATTATCCAGATTTCTTGGATATTCAATTAAAATCGTTTCAAGATTTTTTCCAACTTGAAACAAATTCTGAAAATAGAATTAATGAAGGCCTGTATAAAGTGTTTTCTGAGAATTTTCCAATTTCAGATGCGAGAAACAATTTTGTTTTAGAATTTCTCGATTATTTTATTGACCCACCCCGATATTCCATACAAGAATGTTTAGAGAGGGGATTAACATTTAGCGTTCCTTTGAAAGCTAAATTAAAACTTTTCTGTACAGATCCTGAACATGAAGAGTTTGAAACAATCATTCAAGATGTATATCTAGGAATGATTCCATATATGACACCGAAAGGTACTTTTGTTGTTAATGGAGCCGAGAGAGTTGTTGTATCACAATTACATCGTTCGCCAGGGGTTTTCTTTGGAACGAGTAATCATGCAAATGGTATGCAATTATATTCAGCGCGTATTATTCCATTTAAGGGATCTTGGATGGAGTTTACCACAGACATTAATAATGTCATGTATGCTTATATTGACAGAAAGAAAAAGTTACCTATTACAACTCTATTAAGAGCCATAGGTTATGAAACTGATAAAGATATATTAGAGATATTTAATCTTGCTGAAGAATTAAAAGTAACCAAAACTAATTTAAAGAAAGTTGTTGGGAGAAAATTAGCAGCAAGAGTTGTACGTGCTTGGATTGAAGACTTTGTTGATGAAGACACAGGTGAAGTTGTTTCAATTGAACGTACTGAAGTTATTATTGATAGGGAAACCGAATTAACAGAAGAGAACGTTGAGGAAATAATTCAATCAGGCGTTCAAACCATATTACTACATACTGAAGACTCTTCATCAAGTGACTATTCAATTATTTTTAATACACTTCAGAAAGATACAGCAAACAATGCCAAGGAAGCTGTTGAGTTTATTTATAGACAATTAAGAAGTGCTGAACCGCCAGACGAGGAGACAGCAAGAGGTATAATTGAAAAGTTATTCTTCTCTGACAAACGTTATGATTTAGGAGATGTTGGTCGTTATAGAATCAATACAAAATTAAACCTAAAGGTTCCAAGTGATGTGAAAGTCTTAACTCAAGAAGATATCATTTCAATCATTAGATATTTAATAGAGTTAATTAATTCAAAAACGGATATTGATGATATTGATCACTTAAGTAACAGAAGAGTTAGAACGGTAGGGGAGCAATTGTATTCTCAATTTGGCGTTGGTTTAGCACGTATGTCTAGGACTATTAGAGAAAGAATGAACGTTAGAGATAACGAAGTTTTTACTCCAACTGATCTTATAAATGCTAAAACTCTATCATCTGTAATTAATTCATTTTTTGGAACAAATCAATTGTCTCAATTTATGGATCAAACCAATCCATTAGCTGAGCTTACTCACAAAAGACGTATTTCTGCTTTGGGACCTGGTGGACTTTCCAGAGAACGAGCAGGATTTGAGGTTCGTGACGTTCACTACACTCACTACGGAAGGTTGTGTACAATTGAAACTCCGGAAGGGCCAAATATTGGTCTAATTTCTTCATTATGTATATTTGCAAAAATTAACAATTTAGGTTTCATTGAAACCCCATATTATAAAGTTGAAAACTGCAAAGTACTTAATGATGAAACCCCAATATATTTAAGTGCGGAAGAGGAGGAAGATATGATTGTTGCACAGGCGACAACTCATATAAATAAAGAAGGAAAATTTGTTGATGAGAGAATCAAAACTCGTAAAATGGCAGATTTCCCAATTGTTGCACCTGAAGAAGTTCACCTTATGGACGTTGCTTCAAATCAAATTGCATCAATTGCAGCTTCTTTAATTCCATTCTTAGAGCATGATGATGCTAACCGTGCATTGATGGGATCTAATATGATGCGTCAGGCAGTTCCATTATTAAATCCTGAAATTCCAATTGTTGGAACAGGAATAGAACCTTTTGTTGCACAAGACTCAAGAGTATTGCTTGTTGCTGAAGGAGATGGTGTTGTTGAATATGTTGATGCTGAAAAGATCACTATTCGATATGCAAGAGATGAAAAAGAAAGAAAAGTAAGTTTTGACGATGATGCTAAAACATATTATTTCACCAAATTCCAAAGAACCAATCAAGGTACTTCTATAAACCTTCGTCCTATTGTTAAAAAAGGCGATAAAGTTAAGAAGGATCAAGTTCTTTCAGAAGGATACGCAACAAAAGATGGCGTTTTAGCATTAGGAAGAAACCTACAAGTAGCATTTATGCCATGGAAAGGTTATAACTATGAAGATGCTATTGTTATTTCTGAAAAAATAGTAAAGCAAGACTTATTTACATCAGTTCACGTCGATGAATTTGTTACAGAAGTAAGAGAAACTAAACGAGGACTAGAAGAGCTTACACAAGAAATTCCTAACGTAAGTGTTGAGGCAACAAAAGACCTTGACGAAAAAGGAATGGTTAGGATTGGAGCCTATGTAAAAGAAGGCGACATTCTTGTTGGTAAAATTACACCAAAGGGAGAGTCTGACCCAACACCAGAGGAGAAGCTTCTTAGAGCAATTTTTGGAGATAAAGCTGGTGACGTAAAAGATGCTTCAATGAAAGTTCCACCTTCAATTTCTGGAGTTGTAATTGACAAAAAGCTATTTACAAGAATACATAAAGACAAGAAGTCAAGAGCTAAGGATAAAGATATAATTAAAGATTTAAAAGAGCAATGCGATAAAGAGCTTTTTGATCTTAAGAATAAGTTAGTTGATAAATTAATAGTTATATTGGCAGGAAAGGTTTCTCAAGGAGTTTTCTCAACATTCAGTGAAGAGTTGATTCCAAAGAAAGCCAAGTTCAACCAAAAGATTCTATTAGCTATCGACTATAGTAATGTTAACCCAAATAAGTGGACATCAGATAAAGAAACAAACTTCTTAATAAAAGAACTTTTGAACAATTACAATATTCGTTCAAAAGAAACTCAAGGTGTATACGCAAGAAAACAATTTGTAACCTCTATTGGAGATGATTTACCTGCAGGAATTATTCAAATGGCTAAAATTTATGTTGCTAAGAAACGTAAATTGAAAGTTGGGGATAAGATGGCTGGTCGTCACGGTAATAAAGGTATTGTTGCAAGAATAGTACGTGAAGAGGATATGCCATTCTTAGAAAATGGACAGCCAGTTGATATTGTTCTTAATCCACTTGGAGTTCCTTCTCGTATGAACCTTGGTCAAATATTTGAAACAGTTTTAGGTTGGGCTGGAAAAGAGTTAGGATTAACTTTCCAAACACCAATTTTTGATGGAGCTAACTTAGACGAAGTTAACGAATATATGAAAAAAGCAGGTTTGCCTGAGAATGGTAAATGTTATCTATATGATGGTGAAACAGGAGAAAGATTTGATCAAACAGCAACAGTAGGGTATATTTATATGCTTAAACTTCATCATATGATTGATGATAAGATGCATGCTCGTTCAATCGGACCTTATTCACTAATTACACAACAACCATTGGGAGGAAAGGCTCAATTTGGAGGTCAACGTTTTGGAGAGATGGAGGTTTGGGCATTAGAAGCATTTGGTGCAGCTAACATACTTCAAGAGATTTTAACAGTTAAATCAGATGATGTTGTTGGACGTGCTAAGGCTTACGAAGCAATTGTAAAAGGAGACAATATGCCAACACCTGGTATTCCAGAATCATTTAATGTCTTAATACATGAACTAAGAGGATTAGGATTAGAAGTCACATTTGACACTAATAAAAATAACTAATCAAAAAGCAGTTCAATAAACAAATCAATTAGCATTAAATATCATGGCAATAAAAAAAGAAAACTTAATAAATAGTAATTTTAATTCAATGACGGTTAGTCTAGCTTCTCCTGAATCGATTCTTGAACGTTCAAGAGGAGAGGTTTTGAAGCCTGAAACTATAAATTACAGAACATATAAACCAGAAAGAGACGGACTTTTCTGTGAAAGAATATTCGGACCTATCAAGGACTGGGAATGTCATTGCGGTAAATATAAAAGAATTAGATATAAGGGAATTGTATGTGACCGTTGTGGAGTTGAAGTAACTGAAAAGAAAGTACGTAGAGAGAGAATGGGACATATTCAATTAGTTGTTCCTGTTGCTCACATATGGTTTTTCCGTTCATTACCTAATAAAATAGGAGCATTACTTGGATTAAAAACAAAAGAATTAGAACAAGTAATCTATTACGAAAAATACATTGTAATTAGTCAAGGTGCTCTTGAAAAAGACGAAATAAAACAAGGAGCATTATTAGATGAAACTCAATATTTCGAATGTCTTGATTTACTCCCACCAGAAAACCAACTTTTAGACGATAAAGATCCTAATAAGTTTGTAGCAAGAATGGGTGCTGAGGCATTAATAGTTCTTCTTAAAGGTTTAGATCTAGATAAATTATCATACGATTTAAGACATACAGCAAATAGAGAAACTTCACAACAAAGAAAACAAGATGCTTTAAAGAGATTAAATGTTGTTGAAGCATTCCGTGATGCACAAACTCGAATAGAGAACAGACCTGAGTGGATGATTGTGCAAGTTGTGCCAGTTATTCCTCCAGAACTACGTCCACTAGTTCCTTTAGACGGAGGACGTTTTGCAACATCTGACCTTAATGACTTATACAGAAGAGTTATTATAAGAAACAATCGTTTAAAAAGACTAATAGAAATAAAAGCTCCAGATGTAATTATGCGTAATGAAAAACGTATGTTGCAAGAAGCTGTTGATTCATTGTTTGACAACTCACGAAAAGTAAGTTCAGTTAAATCAGAATCAAACAGAGCTTTAAAATCACTTTCAGATAGTTTAAAGGGAAAACAAGGACGTTTCCGTCAAAACTTATTAGGAAAACGTGTTGACTATTCTGGTCGTTCAGTTATTGTTGTAGGACCAGACTTACTACTTCACGAATGCGGACTTCCGAAAGATATGGCATCTGAGCTTTTCAAGCCATTTATCATTCGTAAGATGCTTGAAAGAGGGATAGTAAAGACAGTAAAATCAGCAAAGAAGATAGTTGATAGAAGAGACCCTGTAGTTTGGGAAATATTGGAAAACATTTTAAAAGGACATCCTGTTCTTCTAAACCGTGCTCCAACACTTCACCGTTTAGGTATTCAAGCCTTCCAACCTCGATTAGTTGAAGGAAAAGCCATACAGCTTCACCCACTTGTATGTTCTGCATTTAATGCCGACTTCGATGGAGACCAAATGGCAGTACACGTTCCGCTTGGTAACGCTGCTGTACTTGAGGCTCAAATACTAATGCTAGCATCTCACAATATTCTTAACCCAGCAAATGGAGCTCCTATAACGGTTCCGTCGCAAGATATGGTACTTGGTCTTTATTATATGACCAAAGGAAGATTATCAGATGCTGAAAGAACAGTAAAAGGGGAAGGGAAGTTATTCTATTCTTCTGAAGAAGTTCAAATAGCTTATAATGAAAAAGCAATTGATCTACACGCTAACATAAAACTAAGAAGAACCTTTGTCGATAAAAATGGAGAACAAAAAGTTGAAAAAATAGATACGACTGTTGGTCGAGTATTATTCAACATAGTAGTTCCAGAAGAATTTGGTTTTGTAAATCAAGTTTTAAAGAAAACTATTCTTAGAGATATTATAGGTGATATATTAAAAGTTTGCGGAACAGCCAAAACAGCAAGATTTCTTGATGATATAAAGAGCTTAGGATATAGAATGGCATTTAAGGGAGGATTATCATTTAACTTAGGTGATGTTATTATTCCTGAAAGAAAAGCTACTCTTATCAGTAAAGCAAATGAAGAAGTTATTGAGGTTATTGGTAACTATCAAATGGGACTTATCACCAATAATGAAAGATATAATCAAATTATTGATGTTTGGACAAATACAAATAGAGATTTGACAAACATTGTGATGAAAGAAGTTGCTGAAGACCGCCAAGGTTTCAATCCAGTATATATGATGCTTGATTCTGGAGCCCGTGGATCTAAAGAGCAAATTCGTCAACTTTCAGGAATGCGTGGACTTATGGCAAAGCCTCAAAAGTCTGGAGCGACAGGAGCTGAAATTATTGAAAACCCAATTATCTCTAATTTTAAAGAAGGACTATCAGTTCTTGAGTATTTTATTTCAACTCATGGTGCTCGTAAAGGACTTGCCGATACAGCTCTTAAAACAGCTGACGCAGGATACCTAACTCGTCGTTTGGTTGACGTAGCTCAAGATGTTATTATTGCAGATGAAGACTGCGGAACACTAAGAGGTATTCCAACAACAGCTTTAAAGAAAAATGAAGAAATAGTTCAAACACTATATGATAGAATTTTAGGTAGAGTAACGCTTCATGATGTTATTCATCCTCTTACAGGAGAAATACTAGCTACTTCAGGACAAGAGCTTACAGAGGAAATTTGTAAGGAAATTGAAAGTTCGCCAATTGAAGAAGTTGAAATACGTTCAGTTCTTACTTGCGAATCCAAACACGGCGTATGTGCTAAATGTTATGGACGTAACCTTGCATACGGAAGAATGGTTCAAAAGGGAGAAGCAGTTGGAGTAATTGCAGCTCAATCAATTGGAGAGCCAGGAACTCAGCTTACACTTCGTACTTTCCACGTAGGGGGAGTTGCTGGAGGTAATGTTGGAACTGGTTCAAGAGTTTTTGCAAAATATGAAGGTCAATTAATAATTGATGAACTTCGTTCGGTTGATACTAAGTCTTCAACAGATCAGAAATATAAAGTTGTTATAGGTAGATCTGCAGAATATAGAATCATAGAACCTAAAACTGAAGTCATTTTAGCATCAGGGAATATTCCATACGGAGCAAAACTATTCTTTGAAAACAATGTAATGATTAAGAAAGGAGACTTGATTGTTGAGTGGGACCCATACAATGCAGTAATTATTACTGAAGTAAATGGTAAAGTTGCATTTGAAAATGTTGTTGAGGGCATTACCTTTAGGGTAGAATCTGATGATCAAACAGGACTTCAAGATAAGGTAGTTATTGAATCTCGTCAAAAGGCTAAGAATCCAGCAATAACAATTGTTAATTCTTCTGGTGAAGTTCTAAAGATTTACGATATACCAGTAGGTTCACATATTATGGTCGAAGATGGTCAAAAACTTAATGCTGGAGAAGTATTAGTTAAGATTCCTCGTTCATTTGGAAAATCAGGAGACATTACAGGAGGACTTCCAAGAGTAACTGAATTGTTTGAAGCACGTAATCCTTCTGACCCTGCAGTAGTTGCAGAAATTGATGGAGTTGTTTCACTGATGAAGAAACTTAAGAGAGGAAATCGTGAAATTATCATTACAAGCAAGACAGGGGAAACTCGTCCATATCTTGTATCAACTTCAAAACAAATCCTTGCCCAAGAAAACGACTATGTAAAGGCTGGCTCACCACTTTGTGAAGGAGCAATTACGCCTGCAGATATCCTTGCAATAAAAGGGCCTATGCGAGTTCAGGAATATATTGTTAATGAAGTTCAAGAAGTTTATCGTTTACAAGGAGTTAAGATAAATGACAAACACTTTGAAGTAATCGTTAGACAAATGATGCGTAAGGTTGAAATTCAAGATCAAGGCGACACAAGTTTCCTTGAGGGAGAAGTTGCAAATAAGATAGACTTCCATGAAATCAACGATCTAATATATGGAATGAAGGTTGTAGAAGACCAAGGAGAAAGCGAAAACTATATTAATGGTCAAATCATTAGTGCAAGAGGTTTAAGAGATGAAAACTCAACCCTAAAGAGAAGAGATAAAACTCAAATAACTGCACGTGATGCTAAGCCAGCAACAGCGCGTCAAATTCTTCAAGGAATTACACGAGCTTCTCTTCAAACCAAGAGTTATTTATCAGCAGCATCTTTCCAAGAAACAACAAAAGTTTTAACAGAAGCAGCAATCAATGCTAAGCAAGACGATTTGTTAGGTCTAAAGGAAAACGTTTTAGTAGGACATTTAATACCTGCAGGAACAGGATTAAAAGAATACAGAAATGCATTTGTTGCAAACAAACAACAATTGGAAGAATTAGCATCTCAAAACGCACCAACAAGAAGAGGTCGTAAAGCAAAAGAAGAATAAACAAATTAATAATATTGCCCTTATTATATATTGAGTTTTATAGGATTTAGTTAATAATAAGGGCAAAATATTTTAAAAAAGATGGAAAATAACAAAGAACAAAAGATGGATATCGAATTACCAGCAGAAGTAGCTCCTGGAATATATTCAAATCTTCAATTAATAACACATTCCTCAACAGAATTTATTGTAGATTTTATTCAAGTTATGCCTGGGGTGCCAAAAGCTCAAGTACGTTCAAGAGCAATTCTTTCACCACAACATGCAAAAAGATTATTATATGCATTGAAAGAAAATATTGAAAAATACGAACAGCAACATGGAATAATAACAGAACCCGAACAAACACTTCCATATCAAATGAATCCAATGGGTCAAGCTTAATCAGATATATAAGAATTACGAGAGTTATCATATGATAACTCTCTTTTTTTTGTGAATATAGAATAGTTAATAAAAAACATTTTAATGATTAGAGTTATTTGTTAGAGGTAAATGTTTTTATTGGATAAAAAAAGAATTGTTTTACTACTCTAAGAACTCGTTAATAGTAATAATCTCCTGACTTTGACACTTATTTTTCTTTTAACTTATAATTC
>DUQY01000153.1 GCA_012837565.1 Bacteroidales bacterium
AATGAAACGCTGTTTTAATTTCTTGAAACAGCGTTTCATTTTTTTAAAACAGCGTTTCAGTAAATTATTATAGCGTTTTAATTTTGTCTCTCTTTCTGGCCTGTTTTCATGAATTGTATTAGAAGATTTGAAAAGAGATTTTGCGTCTTAAATTAAGATTTAGACCTTCTGACTTTGACTATGGGACACCAAAAAATCTGTCCTAAAAATTAGAATAATTGGATATGGTGATTAATATAAATGTGGTAAAATGATTAGTCAAAGTCATAAGGGATTTCTTACTAAGTTTTAATTATTTTAAAGCTATTTGAACTTGAGTTTGATTTGATTTTAACTATATAAAGTCCGTTACTTAGGTTGTTTATATCAATTTCAGTTTTTAGGTTTCCTGATTTTGGCTTTGCATTTAGTCTTATAAGAGCTTGTCCTCGAAGGTCTATTATTTCAATTTCTAAGTCCTCATATATATTTTCTATATTAATTATTATTTTTCCTATTTCTTTTGTGTAATAAACATTGAATGAGCTTGTGTTTTGGTTTATTTGATATAGTGAAGCTGTGAATGCAAAACTTGTATCTACCCAAAAGCTTTGTGAAGTGTTATCACATAGGCTTTTAATTCTCCATTGCCAGTTGCCTGAGGGTAAATTTAATTGGTAAGTATTTTGATTTACAACTACTCTTTGCCAATTCTCTTCATTAATTCTTTTATATCTTAGGTCGTAGCTTGGACTTGTGCCGTTCCAGCTTAAATCGCAAATTGCAGATAAGGTGTCGGAGGTTGAGAAACTAATTTGGTGAGTAAGATTTGTTGGATTATCACAAACATTTTCATTTTGTAGCCAGTAGGCAAGGGAATCAAAAACAATGGTATTAGATATGTTTTGAAGGAAAGCACAATTGGCTGCGTTCATTCCAGGGGGTACGTCTTGTGAGGAAAGGCTATCTTGGAAAAATGTTGAATAGAAAACGCATGATGCAAGGTATGTTCCCTCTAATGATGGATGTGAATTGTCGCCAGAGTGAAGAACTAATGTTGAATCTGTGATTATGGATTTCCTCCATGCTGCTCCAACGGGTGCAATAAGGGAAGAAAAATCGTGAGCCATTAGGGAATAGTTTTGATATAATCTTTCTGACATCGAGAAGTAGGTGCAAAACGGTGGATAGTATGGACAATTATTTGCGTCTCCATATCTGTATCCCCAAGTCATATAAAACACAACCTTAGTTTGGGGGCTATAGAGATTTATTATGCTGTCAAGTTTCTTTGCGTAGGAATAAACGGAGGAGTTGAATTGTCCATCTGGAAAAGCAACCTCTTGACTTTGTCCTTGCAAAACTATATAATCAAAATCTCCTGTTTGTATCTTTTCTAATAAACCTGAGGTTGCAATACTGTTCCAATGGGTGCTAAATTGTGCTCCTCCTGCTGTATGCGTTTCATATTTGAGAGTTTTACCCATTGATGTTGAAATGTTTCTAACCATTAACGGAAGATTATTTACGTCAGTATAGCTATTGCCAATAAATAACACCTTCTTGTCTTGAGCATTAAGGTTAAACAATACTGAAAAGGATAGAAGGAATAGGATTGTCTTTATTTTCATATTTTAAAATTTGCAAAAGAAAAGGTAGAAGATTATTCTCCTACCTTTCCTATAAATTTAATTTTTAATGGTTTATGCTTAGTAAACCTTATTTAATTATTTGGATTTGTTTTCTTCCAACAATTCTTTTTCCATCTCTTATCACCATTATATATGCTCCATTTTCTAAGCTTGAAACATTTATATTAGTTTTTGAGTTTATATCAGATTTAGCGTAAACAGTCTTTCCTAATAGATTAACAAGTTGCATATCTACTGCTTTTCCTGATTCAGTTTTTATATCTAAGGTAAATTCTCCACTGGTTGGATTTGGATATACGTTGAAATTGATAAGGTCTTTGTCTATATCGTTAAGTCCAATTTGATTTACAAAAATGCTTACAGGGGATGTTGTTTTTGAAGGACAAGCTCCATTTCTAACTCTAACTCTATATTGATAAGTTCCTGACTCATCAAGGTTTTGAGAGAAAGAAGTTACTGCTCCAACATTAATTGATGCCCACTGTGCGTTACCATCTTTTCTTTGCCATAGAACAACATCTCCAACATTGTTTGTTAGGGTAATTGCTCCTGTTTGACCATTAAGATTTATTGTGTCATTTTCAATTGTAACATCTCCTGCAACAGTCATTGGAACTACTGGGATATATTTATGTTGTGATGTATCTGATTTTTCTGCAGAAAGAGCAACTCTTTTATAATATGTTGGACTTGTCATTTGTGATGGTGTGTAGTCTCTATTTATTCCTGAGTTTTTAGTTATTATCCAATTCACTCCATCATTACTTTCCAACCAACGGTATCTATATTGCCCGCTTCCTCCCAAAGGTTCTGTTCCAATTAATGTTGGCATTTCTCCTGTTTCGCAAGCTGCAAAATTACTATCTATAATTGCATTATTTGATATTGCATCAGATGTTGTTATAAAACTTATTTGTTCTCCATAGCTTACTCCGTTTGCATTCATTCCATAAGCACGAACATAATATCTTACACCAGGATTAAGTCCTACAACTGAATAATTGAAAGCAGGTGTTTGTCCTGCAACATTAAATTTCATATCTGAAACTCTTGGGTATGGGCTTGTATTTAAAACAAATCCTTGTTCAATTATTGTTGCATCACCAAGTAATGATGCAGAGACTGAACCAGACAAATCTACGGAGTTATAAGTTACTTGACTTGCTCCAATAGTATTAACTATAACGCCATAATCAGCTCCTCCGTTAGTTTTGAAGGTTATTTGTTTGTTCGGAAGTCTAGTAATATCTGTTATTGCAACGTTTGAAGGGGAACCATCCCATGAAATTAGGTTTGTTGTTGTTTGGTCTGTAAGTGAAGTTATATTACTTGAACCTGGATAGAACATATTCGACATAGCAGAATAATACCACGAAGTGCTTGATTGCGATCCTTGGTATATACCATCAGCGCTCATTAACTTAACTGAATTTCTTTCTGGATAGCAATTTAAACAATTATTACCCCATCCAAGTGCATTAGGAGATTCGTCAATATGAAGAGCCATAAGTCCATTTGTTACTCCACTTGTATTGATATAATAATCCATTGCGTCAACGTGTCTATTCCAACCAGTATAATCTTTATTCTCAATTAGGAAATACTCTCCTTCGGTTGGGGTATTTATTTGATAAATTAAGGCTGAGTCGGTTGAATGTACTGATGTTATATCCATTAACATATTAGAATCTATTATATATGGAGTAGCCCATCCGAGGAATATTTTAGAGTATGCATTGTAAATAGGAGGAGTCTTTTCTGCATTATTATATGCTCCTGCATCCATAATATCATATTCTCCAAAAGTTTTTGATATACCATTTGCTTGATAGTCTGAATCGTAGTAATCCCAAAGACCTAAAACGTGTCCAAACTCATGAGAGTGAACTCCAACTCCAGACATTGCACTACTAGATCTTTTTTCAGAAGCACAAGAATAGTCAATAATTCTAATTCCTTCATTTGAAACAAAATCCTGAGGTCCTAATTTAGAACGGTGAGCCCAAATAGCATTTGTGCCTCCTCCATTATGTTCTCCTTGTCCTGCATATACAATATGCACTCCATCAACAATTAGATTTTGATCATTATCATAAATGCTGAAATCAACACTTGGATCTGCCAAATTACATGCATCGATAATCATTTGTTTTGAATTGATATCGTTCATATTAGCTGTTTTCTCACCATAGAACTTTTGAGTATTAGGTAGAGTGAATGGTCCAACAACAGTAGATTGGAGGTCAAGCTTCCCATAAGAAGAAGCAGCAAAGTAATCTCTAACACTTCCTGTGCTTGAATTTGCTGTATAACCTATTTGGTTAAATAGGTTCTCAAATTGTTGTCTTGTGTATGTAAATGACAAATCAGAATATTCAACTAATATTACTAATAGTTTTCTTATACCAACAGTTAAGCCTTCAATTCCTCCTGACTTTGGAGTCTCCATTGACTTTGTTAGTTCAAGCATTATATTAATTTGATCTTTAGAATATCTAATTTTCTTGTCTGTTTGTGACAAGAAGTTAATATCCATAACTGAACGCATTGAAGGGTTCTTAGCAACTATACCAGAGGGAGACATGTCTCCATTTTGATCAACAACTGCATATTCGAGATAACCTAACTCATTTACCATTAAGGTGTAATTATCTTCTGTTTCTATCCAACTTACTCTTTCGTCTCCAAAAAGATATGCACTGATTTCGGTTCCGTCTGGTTGTGAAAGTTGTACTAATCCGGTATAGGCTGGAATAGCCATACTAACCTGTGAGATTAGTAAAATTGCTATAAAAAGCAATCTTGTAATAATCTTTTTCATCTTTTTCATTTATTTATTATTATTATTCTTGACATTATTTGATTTCTATTCTTGAATACAAGAAGATAAGAACCTGCATCTATTGGATTAAGGTTAATCATATTATCTCCTTTATTTAATACTTGCTTATCTATTTTCTTAACCTGCTTTGCATTTATATCGAATAGGGACATTTCTCCAACAAAGACTTCTTTATTGTTATATTTAACGTTGATTTCTCCATTTGAAGGGTTTGGAGAGACTATTATACTATTATCCAATACTTCTATATCATCTAACCCTATTGTTTTTTTAACGTATGTCCAATCTATTCCTGATATTTCTTCTTGACATACTCCACTCTTAACCTTAACTCTATAATAATATAAGCCAGATTCTGATGGAAGGTCTGTTAACCAATTATTTTCAGATGTGTTTGGAATAACAACCCAATCGTATTCTAATTTCTTTCTTTCCCAAATAAAACTATCTCCAACATAAGCTCTTAGCTCCATTCTTAATTCTTGGTTAAGTTCAATTGTATCCTGAGCTCTAAATACGTTACCAGCTCTTGTCCTTGGTGCTACATCAATTAAAACAGAGTTACTTGTGTCTGAAACTAATCTTGAGTAAACTATTCTTCTATAATATAGTGATTCTTGTGCTCTAAATGGGTAATAGGATTGGAGTATCCTTAAGTCAGAGTCTTCTGCTAGTTCCCAGTCCTCATCATTTGAGCTTTCAATCCATAGATATGTATATTCCCCATCGCCTCCTGTTGGAGTTGATCCTTCTATTGTTTGTGTTGCTGCATTAAAACATAGGTGTTGTTCTCCTAATATTGTATTGTTAAATATTGGAATTGGAGGGGTAGTGATTATATATTCTTGTCCAAAGCCTGTTCCAAAACTATTTTTTGCATAAGCTCTAATCCTATACGCAGTTTCTGGCTGAAGGTTTGTAAGGCTTGTTGAAAAAGAACCCATTCCTGATCCAAGAGCTATTTTATTATCTGTTGGTTGAGGTAAATTTCCATTTGTTGTCCAGCATATTCCTTTTTCTTCAACAATGCTTGAACCTAAGTAAACAACTTCTCCTCCGGTTTGAATACTATTATAAGTTATTAAACTTGTTGGGCTGGTATTAACTATTGGTAATTGATAAATACCATTTACTTGTATTTCATCAATATATATTGGATGAGAATTTTCTGATATTCCTTCAAAGCTAATATAATAATTGTCACTTGGGTTTGGTAATTGAATTGAATCTAAAGTCCAATTACTGGTTGAAGAGGTATATGTTTTTAAAATATTCCATGCTCCTTCAACTCCTATTTTATAATATGCTATTAAGCTATTATCTGAGTTTGGTTTATGATAATAAAACTTTATATTTGTTTCTTCATGATTCAATAGATTAATAATAGGTATTACTAATCTGGAAGTAGAGTTTTCAATTGGTTTAAACACAAAGAAGGTTTCTCCATCATAAGGATTAACACTTCCATCCAAAGTTGCTATTTGCCAATTAATGCCTTTTTCAAAACAATTACTATCTATATCATCAGAAATAAAAGAATGTGGGAAAATTTTTACTCTTTCACATTTTGTTAATATTGTTTTTTCTTCTCCATAAGAGATAAGCCCTTTGTTTTTTGCATAAGCTCGAACGTAATACTCGGTGTTGGATTCTAGGTTTGTTGGGATGATAGTATATTGCCCTATTCCTGGTGTTGGAGAAGCCATATATAAATCATCTATTGTAGGAGAAGGATTTGTTGAATAAACTATTCCTCTTTGAGTAATTAAAGTATAGCCTTGAGAAAGGATTCTTGTTGTTATTCTTGCTGAATTATCTGTTATATTATCTATCTTAAGTGTGTCAACAACAGGATAAGCCATTATATCTGATTCTGATACTTCAATATTATCTATCGATACTCCATAGCCTGAATATAGTTCTGCTTCAAAAGCTATATAATACGTATTTGATTTATTTGGAAGAGCGATAGAGTCCATTGTCCAATCTGGTGTTGTAGTAAAGTATGTTTTAAGTAATTGCCATGGGCTCTGTTTTGAAGTCTTATAATAAATTCTCAAAGCATCTAAATAACTTTCTCTTTCTTTTGTTGAGTAATGAAACTTTAAGTAAGGCTCTGAAAGAACTGATAAATCTAATTGAGGAGTTATTAGTTTTCTTTTTTGTCCTGTTGGATAAGTTGATGATAGGGTTGCAAAACTATGTCCGTCTTGTGCAGATATTCCTCCTGATATTGTTGAATCTTTTAGTTCCCATACATTTGACAGAAAAGAATTAGACTCCTCTGACCAGCAAGATAATAGGCTAGCGTTTTCAAAGCTATATGAAAATGGGAATGTGGCAATAGAAGGGCATGTGGTAGTAGCTTCAATGATTTCTCCAAAGTAGTAAACTGATGATGCATTTTTTACATATGCTCTTACAAAATAAGTGGTTGAGGGTTGCAGTCCAGAAATAACTGAAATGAAATTATTATCAGCTTCGTTATTTATAATTTTTGTATCTGTGAATAATGGATTGCTTGAAGTTGAATAAACTATTCCTTTTTCAACTATTGGGTCTGAGGTTTGGGACACAGACACGCTAACATAAATTGAATCAGATGTTAGTCTTGTTATTCCATTAGTGATTGCTCTTGGTGCATTTGGTGAAATTGCTCCAAAGTCAAAGCTGATATTCTTAGTCGTAGTATTCTCTTTTATTCTTGTAATAGGTCTATTTAATGCACTTCCATTATTTGAAAGGCTATTTGGGTTCGATGTGTCAGTAAAACTTGTATTATTGGATGTTCCTGGGAAAGGATTGCTTGCACGATTCCATATAGTTAAAGGATTAGCTTCTATAAGATTTATTCCCATCCAAGAAGGGTCACAATTTGCACAATTAGAATTCCAACCAGGGACGCTTTTGTCTATATGGGTAATTATCATGCCGTGTCCAGGAAGGTATCTATCCCAACCAATTTGTTGGCGATTTTCAAAAACAAAATATTCTGTTGGGCTATATGTTATTTTATATGCAGTGTTTGACAAGCAAAGAGGAGCAAGAGTTTTATTGCCTATTCCTGTGTTTGCAGCGCCTAGTTCAACTAGGTCTAAGAATCCTTCAGAACTACGTTGGAAAGCACTCCATAAGGATGGTGTTTTTGCTGCATTATTATAACATCCAGATGACATCACATCCCAATCATAATTAGCAGTTGATTCTCCACCACTTTCACCGTAGTCGGTATCGTAAACGTCATCTAAACCAAGAACGTGAGAAAATTCATGACAAATTGTTCCTATTACCGGAGGCGTTTTACCATATGCAGTACTTCCATTAAGTTCTGCAGAACAACCATAATTATAAATATAAACTCCATCTTTTTGAACAGGAGGATATAAAGCACTTCTATGAGGCCATATTGCAAATGGCTCCCCGCTACTTGCTGCACATCCCGCATAAATCATATAAACGCAATCAACATAATTGCTTCCATTACCACAATAGTCTGCAAAGTTTATTATTGGGTCTGCTAAATCAATAATTTCTCTCAATAGGTTTTTTGCTCCGCTATGACCAGCTACTTGATTACTATAGACCTCGCAACCTGCACTAGAAACCAGTGGGCCATAAACATCTGCTGTAACTCTAACATTGCCAAAGGTTGATGCTAAAAAATAATCATGAACGCTACCTTCGTTTCCATTAATATTATATCCTACTTGATTAAATAAGTTGTCAAAATATTGAGCATCATTAATAAATGCTCTATTTGGATAACCAACTAAAAGCACTACTATTCGAAGATCTCTTTGGGTTGTTTTGGCTTGGTTATATGACTGTTGATATTCTGGAGTTTGTTTAAAGTCCCATAATTGGTTTAAACTATTTATTTGGTCTCTTGAGAAAAACAATTCCTTATCAATGCCTCTAAGGAATTCTATTTCTTCCTTATCTCTTTCATTATCATTATGTGCAATAAATGTAGAAGGTGTAATTCCTTGCTTATCATTAGCAATTGCATAAACAAAATCGCCATTCTTTGATTTCAAAAGTGTATATCCATCAGTAGTTTTAGCCCAATTAACCTTTTCGTCTCCTTTTAGAAAAAGAGATAGTTCTGTATTATCTGATTGCTTAACGACAATTAGTTGGTTATAAGCTGGTACTGCAATAGCAGCAGAGCCAATAAAGCAAAGAAATAGGGTAAATAGTATAACTTTAATTGTTTTTGTTTTCATATAATGTGTCAATATAAAAAAGTCTAGTTGGCAAAAATAAGAATTAATGTTTAGTATTCAAAATAAAAAAGGCATAAAATTTATCTTTGTGAATTTTATTTCGTTTGGCAAAATATTCTTTTTCTTTGATAACGAGAAAAAACTATGCGTTAGTATAAAGAATATCATCATTCGTACATAGTTAAACCAAAATATACACAAAGAAATACTAGATCTTTGTTTGAGTTTTTTCTTTCTTTG
>DUQY01000154.1 GCA_012837565.1 Bacteroidales bacterium
CAATTGGAGCCTCAATACTTGTTGGGTTTCTTATACAACTCTTCCTTGAACAACTATCAAAAGGAATGGAACATGGTCACGTGCATTCAAATGGAGAAAATATAAGTAAAGTTTCATCCGTAATGCTTCTGATTGGTGTTAGTATTCACGCTTTTTTGGAAGGATTTCCAATTATTAGTGACACTGGGGTAAACACCGCAATGGTTACTGGTATAATTATTCACAATATCCCAATAAGCATAATTTTAGTTGGATCTTTTATTCATAGTGGTTCAAGCAAAACTTTCTCTCTTCTAATGTTAGCAATCTTTGCATCGATGGCAATAATAGGTTCAGAGCTTAATCAAATGCTATCAATACTACATCCATATCAAAATATAATTATTGGAATTGTAGTTGGTATTCTTCTCCATGTTGCAACAACAACTCTTTTCGATTCAGAAGAAAGTCATAAGTATAACCGTACTCGATTCCTTATTATCCTTCTTGCATTTATTATTGTTATACTATTACCAGCACATACACATTAAGGGAAAAAGTCATTATCTATAAGGCTAAAATGAATCTTCGTTTCACGGAATTAGATCTTCGTTTTAAAAAAATGAAACGAAGATCTAGAAAATTAAAACAGCGTTTCGCTGAAAGGTCTCTTTGAGCCCTAAAATGGAAAGAAAAATACAGAAATTTAGTTTTAGAAAAATAATTATACATTTTCTTCGTTCAGGTTATCATAAGGTGTTTAAAAAACAACGTAATTAAATTAATGGTTAAATTAAAAACGAAAACTTATGAAGACCCTAAGAAACAAAACTCTTCTATTAATTATCATTACATTATTGAGCTTTAACAATTCTAAGGCTCAAACTTTCCAAAACATTGATTTCACACAAGCAGCAGAGCATACCATTCATGCTGTTGTTCATATCCAATGCGATTATGCTCAACAGACCAATTTCTACGAGGATTTCTTTGGGTTTCTAATTCCTCAACAACGTTCACGTACTTTTCAAACCTCTGGCTCAGGAGTAATAATACATCAAGATGGTTATATTGTTACTAATAATCATGTTGTTCAAGATGCAGATAGCATTCAAGTTATTTTGAACGACAAAAGACGATATAAGGCTAGGATTATTGGGAACGATGCATCTTCAGACATAGCCGTAATAAAGATTGAAGCAGAAAACCTACCTATTGTTGAGTTTGGAGATTCCGATAAGTCAAAAATTGGTCAGTGGGTACTGGCTGTTGGTAACCCTTTTAACCTAAGCTCAACCGTAACAGCAGGAATAATTAGTGCTAAGGCTAGAAACCTAAATATTTTAGGACATAAGATGAATGAAAACCCACTAAAGTCATTTATACAAACCGATGCTGCAATTAACCCTGGCAATAGTGGTGGTGCATTAGTTGATTTGGAGGGTAAGCTCGTTGGAATAAACACTGCCATTGCTTCAAATACTGGTTCTTATGCTGGCTACTCATTTGCAATTCCTTCAAATATTGTTAGAAAGATAACCTCCGATATAATAAGATATGGGACTACTCAGATAGCTTACTTAGGAGTTAGTTCTGCCGAAATAGATTCAAGGCTTGCAGAGACGAAAGGGATAAAAAACTTAAATGGGGTTTATGTTGTTTCTATTTTAGAAAATGGATCTGCAAAGAAGGCTGGAATTAAGGAAGGAGATATAATCATTCAAATTGGAGGCAAAGATATTAATTATTATTCCGAAATGAATGAAGTCTTGGCACAAAGCTCTCCTGGTGATAAGGTTACTATTAAGTATGAAAGAGATGGTAAGGTTTTTGAAAAAAATATTATTCTACTTAATGAAAAAGGCGATACTTCAATAGTAAAAAAAGAAGAAAAGAATATAATTAATGTTTTGAATGCAGAACTTAGAGAGCTTTCTGTAAAAGAGAAAAAGAATTATGGGATTGAAAATGCTTATATGATTGAAAAGCTTAACAACTCTCCTTTTGCTCGAATAGGACTAAAGAAAAATTTTATCATTACAAGTATTGACAAAAATCCTAATACTAAGGCTAGCGATTTAATGGCTTTGAATAATAGAAAAGGTAAGGTAATCGTTGAGGGGTTCTATCCTAACGACAATAGAAGGTTTTATTTTATTCTGGTACTCTAAAAAAAGAATGTTGAAAACTCGTTGATAACTTTCTTTCCCTATATGTAAAATCATAGTAATTCTGATATACATTTGCAAGGTAATACAATAGGTCTATTTTTTAAATGGATTTATTCAAATATTGGGGTTATGAGACAATTAAAAATTTCCAAAACTATTACAAATAGACAAATTAGTTCTTTGGATAAGTTTCTTCAAGATGTTAGCAGAGAAGAAATGATTAGTGCAGAGGAAGAGGTTCTACTTGCACAAAGAATTAAGAATGGTGATCAAAAAGCCTTAGACAAACTTGTTAAGGCAAACCTTCGTTTTGTTATTTCTGTTGCCAAACAATATCAAAACCAAGGCCTAAGTCTTCCTGACTTAATAAATGAAGGTAATCTTGGTTTGATAAAAGCTGCTAAACGTTTTGACGAAACAAGAGGGTTTAAATTCATTTCCTATGCAGTTTGGTGGATACGTCAAGCAATTCTTCAAGCCCTTGCAGAACAAAGCCGGATTGTAAGACTACCCTTAAATCAAGTTGGAGCTATAAACAGAATTAAGAAAGAGACTTCAATTTTAGAACAAAAACTAGAACGTAGCCCTACATTAGATGAGCTTTCTGAAACCTTAGACACTACACGAGAGAAACTAAGCGACCTTATTTCAATATCTTTTAAAGCAATATCAATGGATGCTCCTGTCACTGAGGACGAAGAAATTAACCTAATTGATATTTACCAAGACGATTCAGCAGAAGGAACCGACAAAAAAGTAATGCAAGATAGTCTTTCGGCAGAAATATCACGCTGCCTTTCAATTCTAAACCAAAGAGAAAGAGAGATTATAGCTTTATTTTATGGTATAGGACAAAACCATGGCTACACATTAGAAGAAGTTGCTGTTCATTTTAACCTAACAAAGGAAAGAGTAAGGCAAATTAAAGATAGGGCAATTAAAAGATTAAAAGAAAGAGCCCAAACAGAACAGTTACAATCATATCTTTAGTTGAGTAAAGAGTAAAAAAAAGACTCGTTCTAAGAAGGACGAGTCTTTTTGGTATTTATCTATAAAGTTTTAGAATAGATTTATTTTAGAAGTTTCTTTGATAGTTTGTCAAGCATATCTATTGTTGTGCTTTCTAAGTTGAACTTAGGTTTGAAACCCCATTCTTCTCTTGCACAAGTGTCGTCCATCCAATTTGGCCATGTGTCTGCAATCTTTTGTCTGATTTCATCAAACTTATATTCCATAACAAAGTCAGGCTTATGTTTTTTGATTTCATTGTAGATTGCTTCTGGATCGAAGTTCATTGCAGTTATATTAAATGAGTTTCTATGCTTAAGCATTGTTGGGTCAGCTTCCATTATGTTTATTGCTGCATCCAATGCGTCTGGCATATACATCATATCTAATTGAGTACCTTTCTTTAGTGGGCAGTAGAACTTTTCACCCTTAACTGCTGCATAGTAAATCTCTACTGCATAGTCGGTGGTTCCTCCCCCTGGCAAAGTAACATTGGATATAAGTCCTGGATATCTTACCGAACGAGCATCTACTCCAAAACGTTCGAAGTAGTAATCTGATAGTAATTCACCCGCAACCTTTGTTACTCCGTATATGGTGTTTGGTCTTTGTATTGTGTCTTGTGGTGTTCCATCTTGAGGTGTTGAAATTCCAAATGCTCCGATTGAACTTGGAGTAAAGATTCCACAATTGTATTCTCTTGAAACTTCCAAGCAATTAAGTATTGCTCCCATTCCAACATTCCAACCTAACATTGGGTTGTTTTCAGCTGTTGCAGAAAGTATAGCTACTAAGTTATAAATAGTATCGATTTTGTATTTCTTTACTATTGCTGCAATTTCATTAGCCTTTGTTGCATCACATTGTTCTACTGGACCTGATTGCATTATTTGTTCACAAAGTGGAAGCCTGATATCGGTTGCAACAACATTCGCTCCACCATAAACCTCCCTTAGTCGCATCGTTAATTCAGAACCTATTTGTCCTCCTGAACCTAATACTAATATGTTTTTCATTGTTTATTCTTTTCTCTTACTTGTTCCTATTTCAAAACCCCTAATTCTTTTCCAACTTTAGTAAAGGCTGCAATACATTTATCTAATTGAGCCCTGTCATGTCCTGCTGAAACTTGAACACGAATTCTTGCTTGTCCTTTTGGAACAACTGGGAAGAAGAATCCTGTAACGAATATTCCTTCTTCTTGTAGACGAGCTGCAACTTCTTGTGATAGTTTTGCATCATAAAGCATTACTGCACAAATTGCTGATTGTGTTGGTTTGATATCGAAACCTGCCTCTTTCATTTTATTAACGAAATACTCCGTATTAGCGTGTAGCTTGTCTTGAAGTGTATTTGTTTTATCAATAAGGTTGAAGGTTGCAATTCCTGCTGCTGCAATCATTGGAGGGATTGAATTAGAGAAAAGATAAGGACGAGAACGTTGACGTAACATTTCTATTATTTCTCTCTTTCCTGTTGTAAATCCACCAATTGCTCCACCAAATGCTTTACCTAGTGTTCCTGTTATGATTTCTACTTTACCAATAAGGTTAAATTGTTCTGTTGTTCCACGACCTGTTCTTCCACAAACTCCTGCTGAGTGAGATTCGTCAACCATAACCATTGCATCATATTTTTGAGCAAGAGCATAGATTTTGTCAAGTGGTGCAACGTTGCCGTCCATTGAGAAAACTCCGTCGGTAACAATTAATTTGAAACGGCAATCCTTAGCATCAATAAGTTGTTTTTCAAGATCAGCCATATCAGCATTTGCATAGCGGAAACGTTGTGCCTTACATAAACGAACTCCATCAATAATTGAAGCGTGGTTAAGTGCATCTGAAATCACTGCATCTTCTGCACCTAATAATGGTTCGAAAACTCCACCATTTGCATCAAAACAAGCAGCATACAATATAGTATCTTCGGTTCCGAAGAACTTAGATATTGTTGCTTCTAATTCTTTATGCAAATCTTGTGTTCCGCAAATAAAACGTACAGAGCTCATTCCGAAACCTCTTTCGTCCATTGCTTTCTTTGCTGCATCTATTATCTCTTGGTTGTCAGACAATCCAAGGTAGTTGTTTGCACAGAAGTTCAACACATCACCTGCTTCAGATGTTTTGATTGATGATGATTGAGGGGTGATAATAATTCTTTCGTTTTTGTAAAGACCTGCGTCTTTAATTCCTGCTATTTCTGATTGTAGGAAGTTTTGAAACTTTTCGTACATAGTAATTTGTTATTTATAAATATTAATAATTTTCAAGCCCTTGCGATAAATAGTTTTATCATCGTAATAATCTGCAAATTTAAAAAAATATATTAACTTTGCAGAGGAAAAACAAGTATTTTTGTTTTATTAATGCTAATATCCTATTATGAATATTGTTATTGCAGGTGATGGTGAGGTGGGCTTTCATTTAGCTCGCTCTCTTTCTAAGGTTAAACATAACATTACGGTTGTTGACCCAAACTCCGAACTTCTAAAAATGCTTGAAGCAGATTCTGATCTTCTTACAATTGCTGGTAATTCAACCTCTCTTAAGACCTTACGTGAGGCAGATGTTGCAAATGCTGATTTATTAATTTCGGTTCTTCATGAGGAAAGTATCAATATTATAACCTGTATGCTTGGGAAGAGATTGGGTGCAAAAAGAACCATAGCTAGGGTTAACACACAAGAATACCTCAACGACATTAACAAAGGAATGTTTAAGGGAATGGGTGTTGATGAACTGGTTTGTCCAGAGAAAATTGCTGCAAAGGAAATATCGAACCTACTTACAAGGAATGTGGCAACCGAACTTTTTGATTTTTCTAACGGTCTTCTATGCATATATATGTTTAGAGTGGATCAAAAATCCTTAGTTATAAACAAAACTTTGATTGAAGTTGCAAAAGAGCATCCTAATTTAGGTGTTAGGACAGTTTGTATTATTAGGAAAGGGAGGACAATTATTCCTAAGGGAGATGAAACGTATTTGATTAATGACCTGATTTATCTTATAGCAAGACCTGATAGCGTGAATAAAATAAAGCAATTGGGAGGTAAGGAGGATCATAGTATAAAGAATGCAATAATTGTTGGTGGTGGAAGAATTGGAAGAAGAGCTGCCATTAACCTTCACAACAAAGTTGATATTAAAATAATAGAGCAAAACATTGAACGCTGCAATCGTTTGGCTAATGAATTTGATGATGTGATGATAATTAATGGTAATGGTAGTGATGTTTCTTTGCTCCAAGATGAAGGAATTAACGAAACAGATGCTTTTATTGCACTAACCCAATCAACAGAAACAAATATTATGGCATGCCTTTATGCACATCGTCAAGGAGTGAAAAAGACAATAGCACTTGTTGAAAACCTTAACTATATTGATGTATCTCAAGATATAGGTATAGATACAATTATTAACAAAAAACTAATCACAGCAAATTATATCACACGCTTTACCTTAGGTGGAGAAATAACATCTTCGAAATGGCTTTCTGGAATAGATGCTGAAGTTGTTGAAGTTGTTGCAAAGAAAGGTTCTCCAATATCCAAAAAGCAATTAAAGGATATTAAATTCCCAGAGGGAGTAAATATTGGTGGATTAGTTAGAAATGGCAAGGCTATAATTGCAAATGGAGATACACAAATTGAATATAATGATAAGGTTGTGGCCTTTACAATTCCAGAGTCTACAGAAAAACTTCTTAAACTACTAAGTTAATGCCTTTCAGAAACCGTTTTAATTATAAGTTCTTCCAATATATTCTTGGGCTAGTAATTAACTTTATTGGTTTTAGCTTAACTATTCCTTTGATTTTAGCCATAGTAAATAAAGAATCAACCGTTTTGGCTTTTTCATTTAGTGTAGGATTTTCCCTTGTTTTGGGATTCTCTCTAATGTTTTTCAATAGGAACTATCCCCAATACCTAACAAAAAAGGATGGTAGAATTATTGTAGGATTAATTTGGTTTGTGGCTCCTTTTCTTACAGCCCTACCCTATTTGTTAAGTCCAATCTATTTTCAAAACCCTATCAATGCCTTGTTCGAAGCCTTTTCTGGACTCACAACAACAGGCTCAACAATACTCAACGACTTAGATATAATTCCGAAAAGCATATTGTTATGGAGAGCTTTAAGCCAGTGGATTGGAGGAATGGGCTTAACCCTAATTGTTATATTATTACTGAAAAACTATAAGAACGGGTCAAACTACCTTTTCAATGCAGAGTTTACCTCATTAGACAAAGAAAAAGTTCGTCCACATATTAAAGATTCTGTACTTAAGATAATATATATCTATGTTGGCTTAACCATTATTTCAATAAGTCTCCTAACATTTGGAGAAATGGATTTATTTACTGCAATTTGCCATAGCTTTGGAGCAGTTTCTACGGGAGGTTTTTCAACTTCCAACACAAACATCGGAGATTATTCAGCCTACACGCAATACGTCCTAACAGGGATAATGCTTTTTTCAGGAATAAGTTATGTTCTTCTTTATTGGCTTATTAAAGGAAGATGGGGAAAAGTGTTTCGTGATGAACAATCAAGGGTATATCTATTAATTATTCTTATTGGAACAATTATATTATTTAGCTCTCTGTTTTTTATAAGTAATTACGAGATTGAAAGAAGCTTTCGTGTTGCATTACTACATATTGTTTCTGTCGTTACAACAACAGGTTATTATCTTCCAGAGGTACAAAGCTTCGGACTCTTCATCTCAACCTTGCTTCTTCTTCTAATGTTTATTGGCGGTTGTAGTTCATCATCTAGCACAGGTTTAAAGATAATTAGACTAATAATTCTTTTCAAATATGCTAACAACTCCTTTAAGAGGATGTTTCATCCAAGAGCTATAATACCAATAAGATATAATAAAATTGCTTTGGTTGATGAGGCTACAAATCTTGTATTTGGGTTTTTCTTCCTCTACCTTATTATTTTTATTATGGGTGCCTTTACCTTAACCCTTTTTGGCAATGAATTTATGCCCTCAATTGCAATGTCGGCAGCAAACATAAGTAATATTGGACCAGTTATTGGTTATATGTCGCCAGAGATAACTTATGAATCCCTAAACATAGGTTCAAAAACTACTTTAATGATTTTAATGATGATTGGTCGATTAGAAATTTACTCATTTATTGCAATGTTTTCTAAGACTATTTGGACTAAGAATTAGATCTTCGTTTCACGCCGCTAACTCTTCGTTTCAGTAAATTCTTTCTTCGTTTTAATTTACTAGATCTTCGTTTTAATTAAAGCAAAACACTCCTTCAAAAGTTTTTTCTGCTAAGCCTTCAAGGAATATATTGGTATATTTATTTTCTTTTGTTCTAGTATAATATACTTTTAATACTCCACCTCTTGCATTAATTATTATAGGGCTTTCCAATAAACTA